>CAYXFO010000064.1:0-14406 GCA_964464255.1 uncultured Pirellula sp. | reverse complement strand
CGAGATTTGCATATTCGCACGTGATCCTTGAGGAATGAGAGGGAAAGAACTTTACGAAAATTGTACTAAAAATTCGCGATTACAAGCCCCGGGATTCGACGAATTTATCCGTTTCCTTGCAGGATTCATGTCTACGTAGGGGGACAAGGGGATGACACGGCTTTGTCTGGGAGGCTACCATACGAAATGTCTGCTAGTTGGGTAACTGAGTTGTTTGCATACGGATGAAGTCGAGACTAGAAGAATACGGGGAAAGCCAATGCAGACGCAAAGAATGCAGTGGGCACGAAGGCCTGGCGAAGCAGGGTCCGGGAAACTCTTGAGGAGAAACTCAAATGGTATTCAGAAGGGTGATTGAGGATTTTCGTTTGGCAGGAAGATTAGTAGTCCGCGTGGGCGCATGCAGTGTGGCTCTAGCGGCTTGCACCATCGCGGTTGGACAGGAATCAAAACCACAGGCGCTCCAGCAGCGGCAAGCACTCGCGAGCCGACCGTTCGCCGTTCCCGAGGATATCGGCGGGAGCGGGCACCGAATCACGGTGGGTGAGGGAGATGCCAAGTTCCCTCTTATTGTTGTCCGCGGAACTCCCTATGAGATGGGATACCATCTGGGGAAACAATTCGGGGCTGAAATGCAGACGTTTGTCCCCGCAGCCTTGACGGGCATCATGTCGGAACTGAAGACCGACCAGTCGTCGCTGATCGAAGTTTGGGCGAGGTCGGTGGCATATGGCGATGATCGAGTGGAACAGGAATTGGCCGGTTTGTCGGATGGGTCGGGGATTCCTTTATCGACTCTTCAAGCCATCCATGCGATTCCTTTGCTGATGCCGTACTCGTGTAGCAGTATCGCTGCCTGGGGGGATGCCACGGTTGATGGCCACCTCTATCAGACACGAAACCTCGATTGGAGCATGGAAGTCGGTGCTCACAATTTCCCGATGATCGTCCTGTACCTGCCCGAAGATGGGATCCCTCACATCGTCCCCTCATTCGCAGGCATGATCGGTGCGCATACGGGGATGAATACCAAAGGAATTGTTTTATCCGAAATGGGAGATGCTTCCGCGAAAGAAGCACCCTACTTCATCCATGCACCGCACTTCACCGTGCTGTTCCGAACGATGCTCTACGACGGAGGCTCGCTCACGCAGGCCCTGAACATCTTCGAATCTTATCCGCACACCAAACGATATCACTACGTGTTCGGAGATGGTCAAACCGAAACGCGAGCCGTCAAGGTACGAGCCCACATGCCCGAACCAGCTGGCAAACGTGTGCAGATTTGGAAAGATAACGACCCTGCAGATGAATTCGCGCCCAACGTGCTATCCTGCGTCGTCTACAACGACGAAGGACGCGGGGCGTTCCCAACACTGAAGCAAGAGCGAGGTAAACTCGACGGCGAGAAACTGATCGCCCTCGCAAACAAAATTCCCATCAAGGGTGGTAACGTCGAAAATGTTGTCTACGATGCGACCGCACTTCGATTGTGGGTTTCGTATGCGAAAGGAACCCAAGAAGCCTATCAGCGGCCCTACACTTATATCGATTTAACCAAAGTCGATTCCGACGGTGATGGCACACCCGACTTGAATCGTGGCAACGCGAAGAACATCGGAGCGGAAAAGCGCTAGGTAGGCGTTTGCTCGTTCAGCTAATGCAGATATTGCGATGAAAACGATACGAGTGACTCAGTCGACTTCCCGCCGACGCTTTGTAGGTGGGAGGTCGGCATGGCTCAGGATGGGGGTCAGTTCCTTCACGAAATCTTGCGCATCACTGAAGCTGCGATAGACACTCGCGAACCGGACAAAAGCCACTTCGTCCAACTCACGCAGATACTGCATGCACAGATTGCCGATCTCTCCGGACGTGACCTCGCGCTCGTAGTTGTCGAGAATGTGCGATTCAATCTGAATGGCAAGTTGCTGAATTGCCTCCTGCTTGATCTTTCGCTTCCAACAGGCTAACTGGAGGCCGCGCTCGATCTTCAAGCGACTGAAGTCTTGGCAGGTCCCATCTCGCTTGCGGACTTGCAACAAGCCTTCGACCCGCTCGTAAGTTGTGAAACGCCGTTTGCAATGGTTGCAAAACCGTCGACGGCGAATCGCGCGACCATCCTCGACCAGGCGAGAATCCCGCACGCCATCGTTATCTTTGCCACAGAATGGACAACGCATGAACACCCCAAGGGCACGAATCACAAATCAGACGCGAAATCACTAGCCATTTCAACGCCCACATCTAAAGTGTATCGTCTATGAGCCAATTGAAACAGTATCCGGCCCTCTCCCCTTCATTCGTCTACACCACGATCTCATGGATTCATCCTCGACCATCACCCTCAACGATCGCCCCAAACCCGCCTATCGCTACCTGTTTTGGGCGGGACTGTTCATGCTCAGCGGACTCTGTTTTCTGATCTATTTGGGGAGCGATCGTCGCAAAGTCATCGGGCAACCTGTGTTGGATCTCGATTTGCCAGCACTTGCTCATACAGAGACTCCATTCGTCTTGGACAAGGAGCGGGGTAAGCTCGTGCTACTTCATTTCTGGGGCCCGTGGTGCCCGCCATGCCGAACCGAATACCCTGAAATCCTCGGGCTTATGGAGAAGTACGTCGACGGCAAGCTTGTGCGGATCGCCAGCATTTCTTGTGCTCAGGCCGCGCCGGACGATGTGTCTCAACTCCGTCAGGAAACATTGTCCTTCATGGACGGGGCTGGAAACGCTCACCCGATTTACTGCGATCCCGTTGAATACTCTCGAATTAGGATAGCAAGGCTACTTGGGCAACGCGGTTTTTCTTACCCTACCACGGTATTGCTCGATGCAGATGGAAACATATTTGACTATTGGGTACGAGCTACCGAACCTGGGGAACTCGATCGAGCTATTCGTACGGCACTTTCTCGGTCCGCGAAGAGAAGGTCATGAACACTCCATCGGAATCTTGTCGCAAATGGATCGGGATCAGCGTTGGGGATCCGACCGGCATCGGCCCTGAAATCGTCGTCGGTTCTATCGCTACGGGGATTCCGCAGCAAGAGTGTGTCCCCATTGCATTAGGGAATAGTCGCGTTTTGCAGAAGGCGGCTCAATTGCGAAATCTGCCCCTCGAGATTCGATCCGTTGAATCGATGTACACGGCCAGGAACTTGTACAACGCCGGTTCGATAAACCTTCGGCAAACACTGCTGTGTCTTGAGACCGGTGCCGATGATGTCGATCAATGGGTAGGTCCCAACTGGTCACCGGCGATTGAACCGCGCGCCGGCCAAGCCGCTTACGATTATGTAGTGCGTGGCACAAAACTCTGCTTGCAAGGTGAGTTGCAAGGTCTGGTTACAGGGCCGTTGCACAAAGTGGCCTTGAGCGGCGCTGGACACGATTGGCCTGGCCATACGGAATTGCTCGCCCATCTTTGCGGTGTGAAGGATTCGGCCATGATGCTGTACTTGACTCCAGGCAAACCGCATCACGGCGGAAGTGCGGGCCTGGGAGTCGTGCATGTGACGCTGCACTGCGCGCTCCGCGAGGTCTTCGAACGACTGAGCATCGAAAGCATCTACCAAACCATAGCCCTCACGCGAGCCTTCTTCAGCAAACTCAGGGCGAACATGCACCTGCCTCCGGAGCCTCGAATCGCTGTTGCGGCTCTCAATCCGCATGCGGGTGAGTCGGGGCGTTTTGGAACGGAAGAGTCGACCCTCATACGACCTGCCGTTGAAAAAGCTGTACAGGCAGGCTGGCATGTCTTTGGGCCATTGCCGGTCGACACTCTCATGCCTGCTGCAGCCCGTGGTGATTACGATGCTGTGGTAGCGATGTATCACGATCAAGGGCATATCGCCCTGAAACTGCTCGATATGTTTGAAGCAGTGAATATCACTTTGGGCCTTCCGATTGTGCGCACCAGCGTCGCCCATGGGACCGCGCACGACATTGCATGGAGGGGGATCGCCAACGCAGGAGGCATGACCGAGGCAATCGTTACGGCCGCACGACTTGCACCCGCTGGCAGCTAAAGAACTTGAACTAACCTACAGTCTTTTTGTCTGTGCGCAATAAAAAAGGCTGGACTCATCGAATCCAGCCTTTCAAGATTTTATAGGAAGAAGTGGCTTACTTCTTCTTGCCGAATTCTTCGCGAAGTTCCTCAAGGAATTCGGTCAGTTGCTCCTTGCCTTGAGCATCGGCCAAGGAAACCGCCTCTTCCTGGACCTTGAGTGCCTCCTGGCCGTTGCCGAGCGCGTACTCGAGGTGAGCTACGGTATCGAGAACCATCGCTTTCATGTTTCCGTCTTGCTTAGCACTCGCTTTTCGTGCCAAGTCGAGTGCGCCTTTCAAAATGTCCTTGCTCTCGATACGGCCCGCTTCCTTCATCTCCCACACGGTCCACGCGACTTGGTTGGCCATCATGGGATCGTCAGCAGCCAGCTTGAACGCGGATTCGAACGTGGCGTTTACTTCAGAAGGTTCGCTGTTTGCCGCTTGATGGACATTCAGCTTGAACATCAGCAGATTGAGCTTCATTTCAGGTTGTTTGGCCTTTTCGATGAATTCATCGAGCTTTGCCAAGGCTTCCGGGAATTTCTTCTTGCGGAACAACCCGACAACCTGGGTTTGAGCGTCCTGCATCAGGGCTTCTTGCTCTTGGCGTTCCTTGAATTCAGTCGCAAATTTTTCGCGATCCCATTTGCCTGCAACGACCATATCGAGCGGTTCATCCATTTGCATCGGATGACCGATCCATTCGATCTTGGCATCTTTGCCAACGATGAATGCACATGGAATTCCATTTTGGCGAGCGGCTTGCATGTAGTCCTTGCTCGACGAACCATCTGGGTCCGTGGTCAAGCAGTAGGACTTGGTCAGATCCTTGAAATTAGAAAGATCTTTGGATTCCTCTGAGATCTGAGGAGGCAGTTCTCTTTCCAAGAATTCTTCAACGGTTTGCAGATCCTCGTCGCTGATGCTGACGATCTGCACCCCTTTATCGGCATACTTCTTTTGCGTCTCGACAATGTGGGGCATGCTCATGATACAAGGACCACACCAAGTAGCCCAAAACTCAACAACGTAGACCTTGTCCTTTTCGAACTTCGAGACTTTCTTGAATTTCCCTTCGCCGTTTTGGACCCAATGCTCGACATCAAGCGCTGGAGCCTCCGAGCCAATCGTCAAGAGATCATCGCAACGGGCTTGGTCGGCAACACCGTAACAACAGGCAGACGCAATCAATGCGGCACGAATAGCGAACCGGCGGAAAAGCGATTTCATGAGTGTTTGGTCCTTAGCCAAGAATTAAGCCGCTGCTATGCGAAGCTACAGTCTTGCGGTGAGCACGGCCAGAAGAAGGCAAGTATAAGTGTTTTCACTGCTATTGCAAAAGGGGAGCTAAAAGGTTCCGCCAATCACTTTCGCCCAGGTGACGCGGTAAGAGGATCGTCGGGCCAGGCATGTTTGGGATACCGACGCTTGAGTTCCTTTTTCACTTCGGCGTATCCTAGCCGCCAAAACGATGCTAAATCGTCGGTAACTTGCTGCGGCCGCATGTTCGGGGCGAGCAAATGCAACAGCAGAGGGACTCTCCCTCCAGCAATACGCGGGGTGGCCGTCCATGAGAAAACTTCCTGGATCTTTACAGCCAGAATGGGAGGTTTTCCGTAAGAATACTCCAATCGAATCCAACTTCCCGAAGGAACTTGGATCCTTTCAGGTGCCTCGCGGTCGAGCGCTCGATTTTGCTCGCTGGTCAACCGGCTCGTCAGCCAATCCAACCACGGTGCACTGCGCACATCGGCCAACGATCGCTTTCCACGACACAACTCAAACGCGACCTGATGCAACACCGCAATATCGATCTCCGGAAGTTCCAATTCCGGCATCCAGGCGCGAAGCGAATGAACTCGCTCGATCCACTGCAGGAGTTGCGCATCGTCTTTTGGAAAGGTCTGCTCCCAGTGAGATTTCACGGCGCTGGCCAACACTCGCTGCGCCTCGTCTTCATCCGATACCTGAGTTGGAGTCTCGGAAAGCACAAGATCGATCCAGAGGATCCTGTGTCGCGCAACGACCTGCTTTTGTGTCGGGTGAAAAAATAGATCGTCGCGCTCGATCCAATTATCGCCTTGCAACCAATCCGCTTCGATACGGCTAGCTTGTCGAACGACTGCATCCCCAGGCTTCTGCTCGACATCGATGCAGAGAAACAACTCCGGTTCGGCGACGCCGCTTTGCGGACCGATGACCACTCCCTTACCACCTACCATCAGTCCCTGCGGTTTGCCTCGCTGACGCCGACGGGCTAATCGATCCGGGTATCCGGATAAGAGGATGCGTTCGAGAGTCTCTGTAGATGGAAAGGATGATTGCGAAGGAGTCTGCTCCAGGCCTTGGCACATCTGCCGAATCTGGCGAGCTGACTGGTCGATGGTACGGACGGCGTTGCGGTGTACCGTACCGAACGGTGTAGCATCCTCTCCAGTGCGACGGAATTGCTCGATGGCGTGAAGCCGCTCGATGCAGTCACTCGTCCATCGCATGGTTTTCGAAGTTGGAACGCTGCGCGAATCCGAGGGACGACGTCGGTCCATGCGATCGAAGGGATCTCGATCCGAAAGCATAGCAACCAGCCAACATGCTTGGTCGAGACATCCACAGCGCGCCGCTTCCACCGCAATGCGAGACAACCTTGGTGGAAGAGGGAGTCGGACCATTTGCTTGCCAAGATCCGTAATCCGATCGCGAGCGATCGCGCCGAGTCGCTCCAGAAGCCTCTGTGCCGAATCGATCGATTCGGCGCGAGGAGGCTCGAGCCACGGCATATCGGTTCCGAGACCTTCCCCCCAAGCTACCAACTCGAGAATCGCACCCGATAGATCGACGCGACGAATCTCCGGTTCGAGGAATGCCGCTCGCGATCGATCCGAAGCCTCGGACCAAAGGCGATAGCAGGTACCAGGCGCTACGCGCCCTGCTCGACCGGAACGCTGCGTGGCCGACGCTCCGCTGATGTTTTCGAGAACCAACCGATCGAGCCCTACATCGGGAAAAAATCGCAGTACTCTCGCTTGGCCGCTATCCACCACGGTGCGCACCCCTGGAATCGTTAGCGATGTCTCAGCCACATTGGTAGCAACAACAATCCGTCTGCGCGGCCCCATTTCAATCGCCTTGGCCTGCTCGTCGATCGGCATCGACCCATAAAGAGGCAGCAAGTCAAAGTCGCGATCAAGTCGCCGTTTTCTTAACAAGTCGATGCACCGAAGTATTTCGCCGGATCCCGGCAGGAAAGCCAGGACGTCGCCATCATGCTGAACTGAGACATCTTCGAGTACCTCAGCCATGTGCTCGACGATCGAAACCTGAGGCTTGGGAGGCCGGAAACGAATCGAGACGGGATACTGATTGGTCGGAACAGAGATCATGGGGACGTCTCCAAGGGACGCATGCATGAAGGCTCGATCCAGCGTGGCCGACATCACCACGATGCGCAGATCGTCTCGCACTGATTGCTGCACGCGACGAAGCATCGCCAGCAGAAGATCCGCATCGAGAGAACGTTCGTGAAACTCGTCTAGCAAGACGATCTTCACATTCGCAAGCGTAGGGTCCTCCTGCAGTTTGCGAATCAAGATCCCTTCGGTGGCTACGATCAATTGCGTATCCCGGGACACTTGTTGGTCGAAGCGGACTGCGTATCCGAATCTTTCTCCGAGGCGTTCGTCTCGTTCCGAAGCGATCCGGGATGCGACGGATCGAGCAGCGAGCCTTCGCGGCTGCAGCAAGTAGGTTTTCTGCCCATTCGAGACCAAATCCAGAAGCGCGGGGGCAACACGAGTCGTTTTTCCAGAGCCGGGGGGTGCATCCACCAAGACGATCGGAGATTGCAGAACAGCCGATCGAATCTCTGCCAGAAAGGGATCGATAGGTAATGGAATCATCGTCGGCGGTAGGGCTGGCTACCGTTGTTGTCCCCGAGTTTGGGTTTGTTGAAAATCAGTCGATGGCTGGGCTCTCCGAGCAGATCGTCCAATCGTTGCCGCAACTCGCTTTCGATGGAGACTCGCTGCTTGCCGACTTGGATGTGGACCGTGGAGCCTTCGGCCAATCGCACTGCGATCTTGACCTCGCGATCACCTGGATAACCTCGGAGAATCTCTTCGATATCGGAGATCAGATCCTGTGGGTGTTTCTGTTCGTCGAACAAGATATGGATGCCCGATGTGAACTTCTGATCGGCTTCCTCGATCGGCACCACATCATCGACGATTAGATTGATTTCATCTTCGCCCCGTTTATCGATACGTCCGCGGATCAGTGCGATGGTATCGGGTTGAATGTAAGGAGCGAATTTTTCGTACGTGTCTGGCCAAGCGATCGAGCGCACGATCCCCTCGAGATCTTCGAGATCAAAATTGGCATACTTCGAGGGTTTTCCCGGTTTCGGATTCCGCGTGTGAGCGAGTTTGATCGAGGAAATCACGCCGCCCATCCAAACCTCGGTGCGGTTGCCTAGGCTACGAGCGGTTGTGGCATTGTGAGTGCAGAACGATTTCAGCAGGCGTTCATGTGCGGCGAGGGGATGCGAAGAGAGATAGTAGCCGAGAACCTCCTTTTCCATCGCCAATCGTTCTTTGTCTGGAAACTCTGCGATATCGGGCAACGACGCCGCTGAGGCGGAATCTTCTTCTACCAAGTCGTCGAAGAGATTCAGTTGCCCGCTTCGCTTGTCTTTGGCAGCGGCAGCGCCCCCTTGAAGAGCCTTGTCGATCACAGCCATCAGTTGAGAGCGTCGCGCTTGGAAACAGTCAAGTGCTCCGGCTCGAATCAAAGACTCCAAACTCGCCCGTCCGAGGGTGACTGGATCAACTCGTTTGCACAAATCAAAGATATCTTTGAAGGGCCCCCTCGCGTCTCGTTCTCGCGCGATCCCCTCGGCTGCGGTCTGGCTGCAACCCTTGACCGCTGAGAGCCCAAATTGGATGCGGTCCCCGGTGACGCTGAATTCGGATCGTGACGCATTCACGTTGGGTTGCTCCACCACGATCCGCATCCGTTGGCAATCCTCCAGATGCTCGACGAGCGAATCCTTCCGTTTGAAGTTCCGGTTGGGAATGTCCCCTGTGAGCAAGGCGGCCATGAACTCTACTTTGTAGTGAGCCTTCAGGTATGCGGTTTGATAAGCGATCAAGGCATATGCGGTGGAGTGGCTTTTGTTGAAGCCATACCCAGCGAATTTCAGGATCATTTCCCAGAACTCTTGCGTATCCTTCTTTGCTAGTCCAAGGGACTGTGCCCCCTGCAGAAATTTTTCAGCGTTGGCCTCGATGATCGATTGCTTCTTTTTGCTGATCGCTTTGATGCACGTGTAGGCTTTGGCGAGCTCGATTCCACCGACGCGATTGAGAATCCGCATGACTTGCTCTTGATAGACCATGACGCCATGCGTTTCCTCAAGAATCTCCTGCAGTACGGGGTGGAGATAATTGGCCTTCTTCTGTTTCAGTTTGACGGCGATGTAATCGTCGACCATGCCACCTTCGAGCGGACCTGGGCGATAGAGGGCGTTGGTTGCGATGATGTCTCGAAAATGATCGGGTTTCATCCGTTGGAGCAGATCGCGAATACCGCCGCTCTCCAGTTGGAATACTCCCTTGGTCTCTCCTCGGCGAAGCAATTCGAAGGTCACCTTGTCGTCCAACGGAAACTTGAGCGGATCAACCCGATAGCCACGAGTCCTTTCGATAATGTCCACTGCTTTGGAGAGAATCGTCAGGTTTCGCAGGCCGAGAAAATCCATCTTCAAGAGGCCAGCAGCTTCGACGTCACCCATCGACCATTGCGTGATAACGTCGTCCTTTCCGGAGACTCGCATCAGGGGGACGTATTCGGTCAATGGTTTATCGGCGATCACGACTGCGGCCGCGTGGGTCCCGATACTGCGAGCTGTCCCCTCGACACGCGAAGCCAACTGCATGAGATCCTTGATCACCGGATCGGCTTCGACCGCTTTGCGTAGCTCTTCGCTTTCGGCAAGTGCGTCTTGGACCGAGATCTTGGGATCATCGGGCACCATTTCGCTGATCTCCGCGACGCGATTGAGCGGAATGTTGATGGTGCGGCCGACATCCTTGATCGCACCTCGAGCTTTGAGGGTGCCGAACGTCCCGATTTGAGCCACGTTCGCTTCGCCGTATTTGTCCTTGACATACCGCATGATCTCGCCGCGACGCTCTTGGCAAAAATCGATATCGATATCGGGCGCCTCGATCCGGCTTTCATCGAGAAAGCGTTCGAATAGGAGGTCGTATTTGATGGGGCATACGTGCGACAAGTAAAGCGCATAACAAACCAGTGCGCCAACACCGCTACCGCGCGCCGTCGCTGGGACATTGATCTCTCTCGCGTAGCGCACGAAATCCCACACGATCAAAAAGTAGTTGGAAAAGCCAAGCTTCTTGATCACCAAAAGTTCTCGGTCCAGTCGCTCCATCACAATAGCGGCGAGTTCGCCATCGACAGACATCTCGGGATGCTCCGCATAACGCTCTCGCAGTCCTGCGATGCACAACTCCCGCAAATAGTCGTCTGCGGAAGGAGATTCCTTGGGTATCGCGAAGGATGGAAAGTTGCGAGCGCCTAACTCCAAATCGATATCCACCGAATCGGCAATTTGCTGAGATCGGGCTACGGCGTGTTCAAGCCCTTGGAAATGCTTGTACATCTCCTCCGGCGAACGCAAATAGAACTCGTCGTTCTCCATTCTTAGGCGGTTGGAGTCGGTTCGGAATTTACCGGTGCTGATACAAGTCAGGATATCCTGGATCTCCGAATCCTCTCGATCGACATAGTGTGCATCGCTTGTTGCCACCAAGGGTAATCCCAATCGATTTGCGACATCGACGGCGCCGAGGAGTTGCTCCCGTTGGATCTTGAGATGGTTGTTCATGATCTCGATGAAGAATCGATCGCCGAAGATCTTGCTGAACCAAGCCGCGACCTTTTCCGCTTCAGCCTGGGAGGCGGCGGTGTCTGCACCCCGCAGCACGGCACGAGAGAACTCGCTAGAGACGCAACCGCTCAGGCAGATGATCCCTTCGGAGTGATTGGCCAGCAGTTCCTTGTCGATGCGAGGTTTGAAGTAGAATCCCTCCAAGCTAGCCGCCGACGCAAGACGTATCAGGTTCTTGAAACCGGTTCGGTTCTTGGCAAGGAGGGTGAGGTGGTAGGCTGCTTCCTTCGAGGATGCGGCATCGCGCTCAAAACGACTGCCTGGTGCCACATACGCTTCGTAGCCCAGGATTGGATTGATGCCACTCTCCTTGGCTTTTCGGTAGAACTCCAACGCTCCATGCAGGTTGCCGTGATCGGTCAGTGCGAGCGCTGTCATGCCGTGGGACTTGGCCCGAGCAACCAGTTTGCCGATCGGACTTGCTCCGTCGAGCAAACTGTAATGGCTGTGGCAATGCAAGTGCGCAAACGGTCGGGCCGTTGCATTCGATTCTTCGGACATAGGCTCCGCCATAACTCTGGGACAGAAGGCTTAGTTGGGGAGTGCCTGAGGTTCAAAGCCAACGCGCTCGATCGCTTTGAACATCTTGTCCATATCCAGTTTCCCTTTGTACTTCACAAAGACAACCGGATTATCGATCACGTCTTCCTTCTTCTGGGGCGCTAACTCGACATCGAGTACCCCCTCTTGCTTGACAATTGCGGAGCGAACCGTCGGATAGCAACCCGACGGGCAGGTCATCCCTTCCACTTTAAAACTGACCAGTTGCATTTCGTTCTTAGCAGAACCTTCGGACGATTCAGCATCGGGCTTGTTCCCAACGACCCGCTCCGCTGGTTGGTCGCAGGCCAAGCATACGGAAAGGCATACACAGGCGAGACTGAGGCGGTACTTCATGGCGAGGGTGCTCCAAGCTGAATGCGACTGGTTTACGGAAGTTTGCAATGGATCCTTCTGCGAAGCAACCACGAGATGAATCGCTGTGGCTTTCGCGATCATCAGAGTTTATCCGAGTTTCGGATCTCGGCCAACTGTCGTCCGGGGCGGAGTGATTCGCCAGACTCCCAAAATCCCCTCTCGAGAGGAGTCTCCCCCGGAGCCAGATCGAAGGGATTTGACGGTTTTTCGAATTTCAATGTCGGAATGAAAAATGATTTCCCGAAGGCTACAGGATCATCAGCGCGTGGGGTGATCGGGAAAACTATGTTTCAAGAAAGCGGGAATTCTATGATTCCTACATCGCAAAATAGGACCGAAAATCGGACCTAGGTATCAACCAACGATTAAGCCATGTTCAGATTCGCCCAAATCGCCGTGTCGTTTTTTCGCAAAGAGGAGGGGGCTACATCGATCGAATACGCCGTGATGCTCAGCTTGATTTGCGGCGCGATTATCTCGAGTGTCGGTGTCTTGTCGACAGCATTGAGAGATAGCTTCAACCGCTCTGGGAACGCAGTCAACAGTGTCCTGGGTGGCTCACCCTAGTCCCATCGTTCAGTCCGCACCGAAGCTCTTCTTGAACAGCTTGCGTCCGAGGGTCGGGTTGTATGCAGTCCATGGATCGGATGTTCGGTCTTGTTGCACAAGATCTCGAGCAGCGTTGATCTTGGCATCGAGTTCATCAAGGTACTGAAAGGCGAGGGCCTCGAGTGTCATCGGGACTTTGGGGCTGCCGTGTTCCAGTGTGCCATGATGACTTACGATGATGTGTTCCAGTCGCAGCACGGTGTCTCGGTCGATACTTAGGCCTGAATGGGATAGACGGGAGGTGATCGCTTCGATCATGGCTACCCCCTGCACCAAGTGCCCAAGCAACTGGCCCGAATCGGTATAGCTCCATTCGGATTGGAAGCTCAGCTCTTCCAGTTTGCCGATGTCGTGGAGCATCGCACCAGCGACCATCAAGTCGCGATCGATATCCGAATAATGTCCGGCCACCATGTCCGACAACTCCATCAAAGAAACGACGTGTTCGAGGAGGCCGCCCGGATACGCGTGATGGGTCTTCACTCCCGCAGGCGCAGTCTGGAGCAGCGAGGACAGGGACGCGTCATCGAGAAACACTCTGCAAATCGCATTGAGCGTTGGGTTGTTGATGGAATCGACCAGTTGCTCAAGCCGCGACCAATCCTTGTCGATCTTGGATCGATCTAGACCATTAAAGTCGTCGTTGTTGACTTGGGATGGATCGATGACCGTGAGGTGGTTGACGATCAGTTGCAGGACACCGTTGTGAAGTTGGGATGCACCCTGAACTCGTACAAACGATCCTTTGGGATAACGATCCGCGACTTTGTCATCGACATTCCAGCGTATCGCCGAAACCATCCCTGTCTTGTCCTGCAGTTGCATGAGGAGATACGGATTGCCCTGACGGTTTGCGCGTACTTGCCGATCAGCAACTCGGTAAATTTCATCCACCGAGGATTGGGGCTGGATGTCGCGGACGAAAAGTCTTGCCATGGGTGGGAATGGTGAGTTGTGGGCGATGCGTATGAGTCAGCTGCTGGCGCTCGAATAGCTGCGGAGCGCTCGCTGAAAAATCCAGCGGCTTATTCCGAGGCAAGCGATCGTAGCCACAAACGCAAATGCTGCTAGCCCCCACTCCCAACCCTGTCTTGGGGCTAGCGGCTGGGCCACGATGCGAGCAGGTACATTCACGATCACGAGGATCGGAAAAACAAACGTGAAGATGTACCATAACGGTAATCCCCATCCTGTTTGATAGATCTCCATGGGATATCGCGAGAAATTGGTAATGTAAAACCAAAAATCATAGAGGCTTTGATTACGCCCCAACCAGATGCTCGTGGCTGCCAAGCAAATGATTAGGCTATAAAAGAGACAGATCCCGCACAGGATAAAGACGAGGTACAACGCAATCATGCCTGGATGCCACTCCCATGCTGGCTCGACACGAGCCTGCAAGCGAGAGACTCCGTAAACAAGAATAATGATTCCCATCAGCAGGTTGCTGAGCGATGCCCAGTCCACCCTGCGAAAGGAGATCAAGAACTGAGTGTCCATCGGTTTGAGAAGGGTAAAATCCAACCCGCCGGTACGTATCAATTCGCTGAACTCCTGGGCGTTGGGCATGAGGAATGCCTGGACTATGGAATTGATGATCCAGGTCGTGGCGAGAAAGATATAGAACTCATCCTTGCCCCAACCCGTAGCGACGCCGATGCTGCGGACATGAAAGAAGACGAGCATGTAGAAGCCTAGATTCATGAGCAACCACGACAGGCTCGATACGCAGTCGAGGAAAAAATTTCCTCGAAACGTCATGTCTCTAATCAGGCTGTTCCTCGCGAATGCGAGGAACACAGATAGATAACTAGGCGTCACTCGTGAGACTTAGAATTCGCGATGTGATCTTAGTG
>CAYXFO010000063.1:0-14811 GCA_964464255.1 uncultured Pirellula sp. | reverse complement strand
ATCGTATGCGCCGTTGTTCTGCGCGTTGGCAGCGTCGGCAAACATTTCGCGAGCTCGTTCCGCTCGGCGTTCCTGCTCAGTCATCTTGCGCGACTGCCCCTTGGTGGATTGCCCCCCCTTGGCAGCTTTTTCCTGAGCAAAAGCTACCGGCAGATAGTCCGCACTCATGGCCAGGATCAGCCAGAGAAAACCTAAAATCCAGTTCAGTTTACCGAGTCGATGGAATCCCATGCGATTCATAGCCTTTAAGAACATCCCACCCATATGTTGAACCGTTACATCAATTTACCCTACTAGGTGCGAATCGGAAAGCTTGGTAAATCCGCATGAGCCGAATCGCCGGAGCAGACAACAACCTGCTACCTGCCGCGTTAAACTCGATGCAAATTACCATTTCGCACCATTCCGAGTTCTGCGGAACCCATTCGAGTTCCGTGCACCAGGGACTAGAATGACAGCTTTGACGGATCCAGGTCACTCATCCCAAGCTCGGCACGCATGCGCATTTTAGTCACCGGCGGCAGCGGATTCATTGGTTCGCATTTGACCGAACAACTCCTCGCACAGGGCCATCAGGTAGTCATCGTCGATGATCTGAGCACCGGATCGCGGAACAATCTCGCTCATGTTGCGTCGGATGCTCTGCTCGAGACTGTGATTGCCGACCTGGGTGATGCCGCGTTGGTGCGACGCGTATGCCAAGGAGTCGATGCGGTCTATCACCTCGCGGCTGCGGTCGGTGTAGCGTTGATTGCCAAGCAGCCGACTCAGACGATTCACCGCAACATTTACCCGACCCAGTTGTTGCTGGACGAATTGCGTCGGCAGCATTTGGAGGGGAAATCGATACCCTTGTTCCTGGCCAGCACCAGCGAAGTCTACGGCAAGAATCCGAAATCGATCTGGAGCGAAGGGGATGACCTCGTCTTTGGAGCGACGACAAAACCGCGATGGAGTTATGGTGCAAGTAAAGCGATCGATGAGTTTCTGGCTCTCGCCTGCGTGCGTGAATACGGGATGAAGGTCGTGATCGGTCGATTCTTCAATGTGGTCGGGCCGCGACAGACCGGCGCATATGGTATGGTGCTACCCCGTTTCGTATCGTCCGCGATTGCCGGAGGTCCACTGATCGTCCACGATGACGGCCATCAAGAGCGATGCTTTGCCCATGTGGCCGACGTGATTCGAGCGATCACTACGCTCATGAACACCGAACCTGCTTTCGGACGGATTTACAACATAGGGTCCGATTCCCCGATTTCCATTTACGATCTGGCGCGAAAAGTTGTAGAGATCGTCAATCCAAACGCGACGATCGAGTTCCAGTCCTATGCCGAAGCATACGATCATGACTTCGAAGACGTGCGTCGACGCGTTCCCGATCTGAGCCGAATCCGCGAAACGATCGCCTACCAGCCACGGTATTCCCTGGACGACATCATTCGAGATGTTTGGCGAGATAAACTGGGTTAACCGTGCAACGCAGCAAGTGAACTGCTCAAAGATGATTGCCCGGGGTTGGTTGGTTAGTTAGGTTGGCTACTTGAGGGCTTGCTAAGCTGCCGCGGTCACCAATTTGGGATGCACCACATTTCCATGGTGGGTGACGAGGGTATCCCGAATGATTTCGTCCTCCATGCGAATGTTCGGCTTCCCTTGTGCGATCAGATTCTGCAAGAACTTGGTCACGTTGTTGCTGAACATCGAGCTTGCGTGATAGGCTGCATCGGAAACGATATTCGTGGGTCCGAGGATTACCACGCCGGAATCGATCACTCGTTCGTCGGCCTTGGTCAGTTCGCAATTGCCCCCGCGTTGGGCTGCTAAGTCAACCACTACCGAACCTGGCTGCATCGCTCGCACCGCGTGGGCGGTGACCAACAGAGGCGATCGCTTCCCCGGGATCGCTGCTGTGGTGACCACTACATCGCTCTGCGCTACGGTCTTGGCCAATTCCTCTCGTTGTCGATGATAGAACGCTTCATCCATCGCTTTGGCATAGCCCCCTTTGTCTTCGGAACTTCCCGAATCGATATCGAGCGTGACGAATTTCCCACCGAGACTCTCTACTTGCTCGCGGCACGCGGGGCGTAAATCGTACGCGTGTACGATGGCTCCGAGTTTCTTCGCGGTGGCGATCGCCTGCAGGCCAGCCACCCCGGCGCCCAGGATGAATACGCGAGCCGCGGACAGGGTACCTGCGGCAGTCATCATCATCGGAAATATCTTGTGCAGTTCCATCGCTCCCATCAGAACTGCGCGGTAGCCCGCGATCGTCGCTTGCGAAGAGAGAATGTCCATGCTCTGGGCCCGGGTGATCCGCGGGATCAGTTCCAGCGCGAACAGCGTTGCCCCAGCTTTAGCGATCGGTTCGATCTGAGGCAAGCTGGAAAGAGCATCGCACGACGCGATGACGACTTGTCCGTGCTTCATCAGGGGAATGTCTTCCGAACCAGCGTTTGGGTTTTCCCCCGCAGCCCGGACTTGCACAATCATGTCGCTCTGGAAGACATCGGATCGGGACGGGACGATCTGCGCTCCTTTGTCGAGGTAACTGGAGTCTTCATAGCCAGCGGCTAGACCCGCTCCTGACTGAACGACGACCTCGAGTCCGAGCTTCTTCAAGTTCGGAATGCTAGCGGGCGTGATTGCAACCCGTTTCTCACCTGGAAACGACTCTTTGGCTACCCCTAACTTCATACGTTGTTTCTCCTCAATTCGATCGAGATCGGCGGGGAATCAGAGGGTTGCTATCAAAAGATTGCTACCTTTTACTCCACGGAGCACATTCTACTCTGGCGGAGTGGCAAGCCGGAATGGTAGCAAAAAAAAACCGCCAAGTCGCTCGAGGCCACTTGGCGGTTTGATTGGTTGACAACAGAGACTTCCCATTGCAGAGAAGTCGTTCAACGAGAGCAACGGCTTACGAAGGAGTCTTCGTCGCAGTCTTGTTAGCAGCCTTCTTCTTGGCTACTTTCTTCTTGGTAGCAGCCTTCTTGGGTGCTGCCTTCTTAGCAGCCTTCTTCTTGGCTACCTTCTTCTTGGTTGCTCCAGCTTTCTTCTTGGCCACGGATACATCCTCCAAAAAAACCAAAAACATAGTTGCCGCAGGGTGCTCTTCTCCGAAGCAGCAGACAAGAGTCCTGTTCCCGACAACCGATACAAAATGTCCTTCGCAACAAAACAGTCGATCTGGCTTCGTGACCTGTCACTCCGTGACATGATCGACTGATTGAGCTAAGGACGACCTTAGTTGCGAGTAGCTTATAAAACTCGCAACGTAATGCAACATCTTTTCGACAATTTTTCCACAAACATGAAACGAATTTTCCACCGTGTGGACCACTCAAGTGGACGTTTGGGTGACTTGAGGAACGTCAAATTAACAAGTCGATGCGCCGAAGTGCGCATCGTGTTGCAACACGATCGACCATCGCTCGATCCCTTGCCACTCAGGGAATGGAAACGCGTGGAACAAATGGGATCGCAAGCTTCATGGAGAAGTGTCCGCAGCGATATGCGAATGCTGATGCAGATGAATTTGATCAATAAAAAACAATGGAAAATGCGCGTGCGCACTCGTAGGCAGGATTGCATTCCAGGATGGTAAATCGCAAGTTTGCGAGATGAAACCAACCTTCTGAAGACATCGAATAACCAGCCATGCAAGACATCGAAACAGATCGTCGTTGTCACGTTGCGTTCGAACATGTGGCATGACGAGGAAGAGGTGTTGATGATTGCTCCATGAGCTGATTGGAGGCACTCGATGGCGAGAAAAAATTTTTGATTTTTTTTCCTAGATCACCAAATTCGGGGGCCTTGCTGCTGCTGAATCGCCTGGACATTACTCATCGCGAGGGACGCGATGAGCATCGCGTTGATGATGCTGCCGGTCTGAAAGAACCACCATGCGACCAAGAATCCGACCACAGCGCCGATGATGTTGGCTTCGTAGAGACCATCGGTCCGTCGAAAGATGGCGATCGTGTGCTGAGCGATGTGCCCGCCATCGAGAGGATAGATGGGGAGCAGGTTGAAAATAGGCCAAAGAATGCTGATCCATACGTAAAATTTAATGCAGGACTCGATCAATGCGTTCTTGGGTGCACCTGCGAACATGGTTCCTGTGAAGTTCAAGTCCCAACCGACCCATTCGTACGCGGTGCGCACGAATGGGGCTTCGATACCCAGTGCCAATCCGAGGCATGCGACAGCGATTCCGGAGGCCAGTTGCAACAGAGGGCCCGCTGCTGAAACCAAAATCTGATTTCCGTGGGTGAGGCGACGGCGCATGCCCCCCCTTTGAAAGATGTAACCAGCGGTGGGGATGGCTAAACCACCCATGTGGTAGAGGACAACTTGCGATTCGATTCCGAACTTTCGAAACGCCAATGCATGTCCGAGTTCATGAATGAGGATGGACAGAAACGTAGCCGCGATCCAGACGCACAAAAGCATCGCGAAACCGGGGTTGTAGGTTCCGGGGATCATCTGGTACGTCCGGTCCGTTCCCATCGCGATGTTGTAGCCCAAGGCTGCGGCTATAACCCAAAACAGCCAAGTCACTCGGATAGGGAATCCCAGGAACCGGAATCGCCAATCATACTGGCTGGGCATCGGTTCGCCGATGATCATGACGTAGCCTTTCGCGCTAGGATGTCCCGTGCTTCCGCCAGGGCTTCACAGGACACATTGAGGGGAGGAATGACAGCCAAGCGATCTCTGGCTGGACCAGTCAAGTGTAGCAACAGTCCTAGTCGGGATAAGTCGATAGCCCAATTCCTTGCGGACTCCGCCCCAGATCCATTGCCCGATCCATTGCCCCCCGAAAACTCAAGAACCGTCCCCATCCCGCGTCCATCGACCGTGATGGAGGCTGGCAGAATCTCGCGAATCTCTCGCCGCCATCGTTCGCCTCGTTCCGCTGAAGAGCGGATCCAACCCTCCTGATCGAGCACTTCGAGGACCTCCAGGCCGATGCGGCAACCCAGGGGCATAGCGGCGTAGGTCTCCGATTCGATCCCCTCGGGCACTTCATCCATGAGGTGTGCCGCTCCGAACACGGCACCCATCGAAACAATGCCACCACCGAGAGCTTTTCCCAGGATGACCAAGTCCGGTTCCCAACCGTCGACGCAGGCGACTGACCAGGCCCCCAAGCGACCCAGCCCCATTTGAATCTCATCGCTGACGACCAACAGGCCGTAGTGATGGGCCAACTCGGCGAGTTCTCTGCAGAACCAAGGGGGAGCGAAATAGTAACCACGAGAGCCGATCGCTGGCTCCATCAACAGCATCGAAAGATCGCTGTGATGCTTCTCGAGGATAGCGTGGGCCATTGCCAGAGAGCGCTTGCACTGCTCGGCGAGAGCATCGGGGCCAGCCCATGCGTTCACCGGAAATGGAACGACTTTGTCTGGATGCGGGGGGCTACCGAAAGGGGGTGCTCTTTTCGTATCGCTGATGGTCGCGGTGGCGAGCGATCGGCCATGGTAGGCCAAGTCAAACCGCAAAATCCCCCCCGGTCGATGTGTCGATGCGATTTTCCATGCCAGTTCCACAGCGCGTGCTCCGCCGGTGGTCAGCCAGACTTTTTGTTGCAAGGGTTGCGAGGGCTCCGAAGATTGAGCACCAATCACTTCGCAGAGTTTCTCCTCGAGTGAGTTCCTGGCTTCGCTGTTGGCGGCATGGGCAAGCGTGATCCGCTGGAGTTGATCGATCGCTGCGGCTACGAGTCGCCGATGGGAGTGACCTAAAGTGCAACTAGAGTAGCCGCCGATGAAATCGAGGTAGCGGCTTCCTGCGGCATCCCAGACATGCGGTCCCACCCCGCGCACAAGGGTCAAGCTCGAGATCGGATCATGCGACCGGGCCGTACCGATCGGACGGTGATTGGCTGGTGGGTTGCTGCTCGGCTGGTCGCTGGTCATGTGGACCTTAACCCTGAGACGGAGCGCGGACCCGTTCGAGGAGGGGAGGGATGACCTCGGGTGGCACGAATCGTTCGAGGGCCCGACCGTGGCCTAGAACCGCAATCTGTTTGATCAAGCTGCTTGAGACGTGGGCATATTCCTCGTCCGCCATCAGAAAGACCGTTTCGATCTCCGGGTCCAATTGGCGGTTGGCCATCATCATGGTGAACTCGCCAGCGATATCGGTCAGGGGCCTCACGCCGCGCACCATGACCCGAGCTCCGAGCTTGCGGACGAAATCAACCGCCAAGCCGTCGAACGATAGAACTTCGACATGTTTCCATGGGCGGGCAACCTGCTGGATCAATCCGATCCGTTCCTCGACGCTGAACAGTGGGCTCTTTTCGGTGTTAACTCCGATGCCGATCACCAAATGATCATACAGGAGAGCCGAGCGCTGGATGATATTGAGGTGCCCGAGAGTGATCGGATCGAAAGATCCCGTGTAGACGGCTTTGGTCGGTGAAAGAGCGGATGCAGCAAATGAGGTCATCGGATTCCATCCCCTCCTTCTGCAACAGGCTCAAACTGAGCCAGTGTCTCCTCCTTGCTGAAATGTAAAAACGACCAGACGTAAACGAGTATGAAGGCTAGTGCAAACAAGACCGCAAAGATGATCTGGAATATGAAGATCATCTGTGCGACGTTCTCCATACCTGGGGGAGCTTGGTTTCCCCCACCTCGATTCATTTGGTCCTCGAAGTCTTGCATCATCGCATCGCGATTTGCGGCCATCATCACAATCTGGTATCCAGATTGAATGAAGCTGAAGATAGCCATTAGCCCTGCGCACCATCGAAGTATCCGTGCTCCTCGAAGTTGCCGACGCAACGTACCGATGCCTCCAAAGATCATGCCCAGACCAAGCAGGAAAGTGATGGCGAGGAATGTGAGGATCAATGGGCTGAAGACGTTGTCGAGTTGCTGGGCGGCTCGCGACAGTTGTTCACTGGCTCGATCATCTTTGCTCCCTTCGGCAGCGATAGAGATAAATAACTTACCGATAGCCGCGAAAATTGGAGCACTCAGTGCGCTCATGGAATTCCAGATCCCAAGGATCAGCAAAATGATTGCGAACGTCTTGGTGGACCCCTTCAGTTTACGGACCCCAGCCGTTGCCGAAGGGTGCGGTGCAGAAGTGTGGGCAGTGGCATGGGAAGTGGAATAAGGATCGCCGAATGGGTTATTGCTCATGTCTAGGGTTACCTCAGATCCAGGGTTGCCTCATAAGAAAGGAAATGGCAGCACTTTCAAGTCGAGCAGACCTCCAACCAATCGGGGTGCTCTTCGGCATGTTGAGCGATTTCTTCCCAGATCGATTCGTTGGTTCGCTTCGCTTGCCAGTGCCATGTCGCCTTCGCAAGGCTTGAGTCTAACACGATCCAGGGGGCATCGTAGGGGCGCGCGTCAAAAATCGATTTGACCTGGGAGTTTCGTTGAGTTTCCCGATTGGGCCATCGACGTTCGCACCAAGCGGACAATTGCCTCAACGAGAACGCCGAATCGATCCCCCCCGAAACATTGCACAGCCTGGGGCCGCTGAACCCGGGCGAGGATGAGATTTGCAAGTCCAGCAACCGGGCCAAGTCTTCGGGATGCAAACAATCTCTTACCTGATGGCCCATGCCATCGAAGCCGATGTAGGCGAGAGGCTTCCCTTCGAACCAGGAATGAATCCAGAAAGCAACAATTCCTTGATCGGGTTTGCCGAATTGTCCTGCCCCTGCCATCACGCCACATCGATTGATAAAAAGGGGGAAATCGAACGCCGATGCGTATTCCATCGAAATCAATTCCGACGCCCGTTTGCTCACCCCGTAAAGAGACAGAGGTGGAGCATCGGAGAAACTCTCGTTCATCCCTCGCTCCGAGAGACCAAACCAGGCCGACTCCGGCGATGCGGCGTCGCGAAGAGTAGCGGCATCCGGGACATAGGCATCGAGAATGACGCTTACGGGTAACTGATTGAGGCGAGCGGCACAGTAGACTCGCGAGGTGCTGACCAGAACGAGGCCGCTGCGGTGTGTCTTGCAGTACTCCAAGAGGTGGATCGTGCCTATCAGGTTATGATCCATCACCTCCAACGACGGGGATTTGCTGGTCAGCCCGGCGAGCACGCTTGGATTGGCTGCACAGTCGATCACCCAATCGCATTTGGGGAGACGGGATGCGAAGTCGCGATCTCGCAAGTCGGCGTCGAAGACTTCGATCCCCAGGTTCCTAAGTATCGGCTGATTGCGGCGACTACCTGGCCGCGAGAAATTGTCCAAGCCGCAGAGGGTCCAATCGGGGTGGAGGGCTTGGAGCGCTTTCGCCACACAGGAGCCGACAAAACCGCAAACCCCTGTGATGAGAAGACGTGCCATGGGCCCACGAGCTCTGCTTTGAGAGGGATTAGGCCATTTTCCAGGCTGCCAGCAACTGCTCGGCGCCGGGGCTCAAGCGTCGGATTTTCTGAGCGATCACTGCCTTCTCCGATTTGCTCGCCTTCTCAGCGCGTCGTTTGAGTGTGGCAAGCTTCACTTTTCGATGGCGTTTGCGGCGAAGCTCGCGAGTACGTTCTATTCCCATGATCTTTTGGTCCCAACTCGAAAGGTTTGCGAATTTGAAGGGATGATACGCTATCCGAACCTTCGATTCCCGTCAAGTTTTACCCTTTATTCAGACTGGTACATCGACGGAACTTCTGGCAAGATAACGGTAAGGTTGCTGAAGACCGATTCCGCCCTCCTCCTCGCTTGACTGAATACTATGGCTTCGCTGACCGCTATCGTCCTGGCTGCGGGCAAGGGAACTCGCATGAAAAGCGATCTTCCCAAAGTCTTGTTTCCGGTTTTGGGCAGGCCGATGATCCACTGGGTTATCGATGCTCTTCATCGAGCGGGCGTAGAGCGTGTGATCGCCGTCGTCGGGTATCGAGCTGACTTGGTACGCGACTCGCTAACAGACCGAGGCTTCGTCGAATTCGTACTCCAGGAGCAGCAGCTTGGGACCGGGCATGCGGTCCAGGTTTGTCGAGAAGCCCTGCAATCTGGAGTCGGGCCGGTCTTGGTAGTGGCTGGCGATTCCCCTCTCCTTCAATCGGACTCGATCAACGATTTGCATCGGGCATTTTCTGAAGGGGGGTATTCATGCCTGCTCGGAACCCTCGTCAAGGAAAATCCCGCTGGGCTGGGTCGCATCGTTCGAAATGCACAAGGGAACTTCGAAAAGATCGTCGAACAAAAGGACGCGACTCCAGAACAATCAGCGATTCGGGAAGTCAACATGAGCACCTACCTCTTCGATCGCGATGGTTTGCTAGAGGCTCTCGCCTATTTGAAGAATGACAACGCGCAATCAGAATATTACTTGACCGATTGCCCTGCATGGCTGCTCCAGCAGGGACGCAGAGTCGAAGCGGTTTCGGTACTCCGAGACTGCGAAGCATTGAGCATCAATACGGTCGATGAATTGGGACTGGTCGAAGCGAAGATGAAGGAAATGGGCTACGCATGCGGGAACTGAAAATCTTTAGCGGACGAGCCAATCAGCAACTGGCCAAAGATATCTGCGACTTCCTACACTTGGATCTCGGTTCGATCTCGCTTGGAAAATTCCCAGACGGCGAGAACTTCTGCAAGATCGAGGAGGATGTCCGGGGTCGAGATGTCTATCTCATTCAACCCACCTGCCCTCCTGTCAATGATAACTTGATGGAGTTGCTGATCATGATCGATTCGTGCAAGCGAGCCAGCGCGGCTCGAATCACGGCGGTCATTCCCTACTTCGGCTACGCTCGCCAAGACCGCAAGGACGAGGGACGAGTTCCAATCACTGCCAAACTCGCTGCCAACATCATTACGCGGGCAGGTGCCGATCGCGTATTGACCATGGATCTCCACGCTCCTCAGATCCAAGGTTTCTTCGACGTGCCGGTGGATCACTTGTATGCGGCTCAGGCCCTGACAAAGTATTTCCAGAATCAGTCGTATGATGCCAACGATGTCGTGGTCGTAAGCCCCGATGAGGGGAGCATCAAGCGAGCGATCGGACACTCGAAACGGATCGGAGGCAAACTGGCGATCATCGACAAGGTGCGCGAAGGAGCCTTGCAGACCCAACAACGAAATATCATCGGCGGGCCCGTCGAAGGGAAGATCTGCCTATTGTTCGATGACATGATCAGCACCGGTGGCTCGATCTGCGGTGCCGCTCGCTTGGTGCACGAAGCAGGAGCAAGGGAGATTCACTTGGCAGCCACGCACGGGATTCTATGCGGCCCAGCCATCAAACTCCTTCGCGAAGCACCCATCAAGAGTTTGGTCATCACCAACACCATCCCGCTCCCTCCGGAGAAAAGACTCGACATTATTCACGTCCTAAACGTCGCACCTTTGTTGGCTGAAGCGATACGGCGAATCCACTCCAACAAATCGATCAGCCAAATGTTCTCCTCAGGACCTGGGCTCCATTAGCCTTTGGAAAAATGATCCTTCTATACCGATTGCGCGCGAATGAAAATCAAGGAGTCACAAAATAGACTTCTGTTCCCCCCGTTTTCATTCTTGCATTTCGTGAGTTAGCAAATCAAAATCCGAATCCATCATGAGCATAGTTCAAGCCGCCCTGACATTCGAAGAGCTTAAGATCGGACAACGCTGGTTGAGCGAGCCACGCGTTATCTTGCTCGAAGATGTTTACGAATTTGCCGAACTAACCGGAGATCGCGACCGATTGCATGTCGATCCGGACTTCGCAGCTCGAGGACCATTCGGGAAACCTGTAGCCCACGGGATGCTCGGCATGTCGATCCTTGCGGGGCTCAGTTCAACTGCACCGTTTGTAAAAACCGCTGCACTTGTCGATATACGAAGCTGGTCCTTTCTTAGGCCGCTGTTCCCTGGAGATACCGTCCACGTCGTGACCGAAATAGCCGACCTTAAGCCTCACGGAAGACGACATGGTGAGGTGCACTGGTATCGCCAGCTGATCAACCAAGCGGGAGAGAAGGTACAGGAAGGCGTTCTCGTCACCTTGGTTTCTCGCACAGCACCCCTTACCACCCGACCCGTTCGAAAATCTTTTGAGGGGAGCAACTCGTCGACCGCTGTAGACTCGCTATCCGCGGAAGAAACGGTGACCGACAGGGGTTAGTGAATAAAGCGATTGCTGATTCAGTGATTAATTCGCCTGTTCCCAGGCAGCTTTCAATTTCTCGCATCGTTCCCGCTGGGCATCGTCGGCCAGGGCTTCTGCTTTCTCGATCGATTCCTTGGCTGAGTCCAAGTCTCGCCCAGCTGCGTACGCTGTCGCCATAACGTAGTGGGAGTACCAATCCGGAATCGTCTCAAGTTCCATTGCAAGGTTTGCTTCCTTGATCGCCCTTTTGCCTTCCCCAGGTGATTTTTTCGATCTCGCGGAATGAACGAGCGCTAGCGAACGCCTAGCGACTACCTCAAATTGCTTTTGTGTGGTCAGGAACTTTAGTTCGCTCTCTGCGATCGAGTCTTGATCCTGAATGGCAGCAATTTCCGCTCTGGTCCATCGCAGGTAGGGATTTTCTTTATCGAGCTTTATTGCGGCTTGCATCGCTTGCTTGGACTCCTTGTCTTTATCTTGCAGAGCGAGGATCTTGGCTTTCTCCATCATGGCAATGCCTTGGAGTTGCGTCTGAAGTTCGATGAGTTCATTGACCAGGGCAAGAGCTTCTGGCAATTTCTCCGAATTCGCCAGCAGGTTCACGGCGGCCAATTTAGCTGCAACATCTTTTTCGTGTCGTTTGTCGAGTACCTCCAACGCAGCATCCAGTTCGTTAGCAGTGAATCGCTTCTCTGGGTCGCTGTGAGGCCAGTAGCGAGAGTAAAACTGAAGCGATTCGCTTTGCCATTGCATCCATGCCTGTTGCAGTTTTACCGTTTCTTCCATGGTTTGGATGCGACTGCGCACGACCGCTTGGGCGTTGGCGTCGAGCTGTTGCAGTTGGTTCGCCCGCATCGCATTATCGAGGTTCTGAAGGAAACGATTCTGCATCAGCTGCATCTGTGCGAAATCGCGAATGGCGTTATTGGAAGCATTGTTGGTGTTAGTGGTATCGCCACTGTTATTTCCACCTGTCCCGCGAGTCGCCAAGACTTGGAGGTTCGCGTTCATTTGCATCGACTGCATGGCGGATTGCAGGGCTGCCATTTGCTGCTGCATACCTTGGGTGTTGATCCTTTGCAGTTCGTTTTCGGTTTTTTTCAACTTCGATTCCAACTCCTGGTACTTGTCCTGCATCTGCACTTCCTTCTCGAGGTGCTGGACAAATTCTTGTTGCAGTTTCTCCAAGGCAACGATTGTCTTGCTCGGCTTGGAAACGGAATCTTGGGCTATTGCCGATAGAGCATGAAGGATCAATGCGCAAGAAAAAAGAATCCTGCATAGTCGAGCATGGGTACTCATGTTCAATCCAACCTTTGTGGTGACTCCAAGATCGTTCCTTGCGACTCATCCGAATCCAAAGTGAGGGAACGACGAAGCGAGTCATCGATTCCGACAGCAAACGAATGGTTGTCGGGTCCGAGTCGTTGCAGCTTGCCCAGGATCGACCGAATTCGATCCGGGCTATCGTATGGTCCGGAGATGTACATTGGCTGGCCGTCTTCCGGTCGTCCGAAGGAGAATGTCTCAGGGCAATCGCCCGGTTCAACCCCTCGGAATATCTCCATCGCCACGTAGGTCTTGGAGTGAGGGTCAAAACCGATCTCGCGGGCCCACGCGATCAGTGCGTTGATTTTCTTCAGTGCGTACTCAGGGCTCACAACACGCGCGTCTCGCTCCATCATTTGCTCTTCGAGGGATGATAATTGAACATCCCGCAGGATATCTGCATCTTTAATGCCCAAGCAGTATTCATCAAGCAAGAACATGCTCGCTCCATAGCCGGTATAGGTTTTGCGAACACATATCAGGTTGCTCAAGCCCATATGACCCGATTCATAACACTTGCACCACTGTCCGCGAGACAACTGAAGCACATAGTCCCGCAGACTGATGTTTTGGGAGAGGTTGCGCGCTTTGCGAACCTCTTTCTCTCGAACACGTCTCTTGAGTTGCTTGACCTGCTTCCTATGTTGATTGCTCGTCATCGATCAGACTCCATCCCTACGTAAGTATCAGACAAACCATATTCACCAGCCTTTTCAACGTATCACAGGGGCACACAGGATGGTACTCCCTAATTCAAGGATTCCCTCCGATGAAGTCGACGTGCAAGAGACAGCATGGATTTGGCGATTGCTGCCGAGTCTGGGACCGCATTTCGCTGAGGCCGAACGACCAGATCGAGGCCGATTGGCAATTGGGCTTGCTGACGCCGGAACGCTTCGCGGATGAGCCGTTTCCAGTGATTTCGGACCACTGCATTACCTAATCGTTTGCTAGCGGAGATCCCGAGCCGCGAGTGAGTCAGTCCGTTCTTTACGCAGTGGATGATAAGGACTGGATCGCTAGCAAAGCTTTTTGCGGAAAAGACGCGGTCGAACGCATTCTGGCCCGAGAGCTTGAATCGCCTTGGGAATCGTTCGGATTGGGAATGGTTTTCCACGCCAGGGAACGCTCGCTAGTCGAGCTTGGCGTTGGCGATGAGTCGTAGGAATTCCTGATTGCTTTGGAAGCGACCGAGTTGTTTTGTCAGTTGTTCCATAGCGTCGACTGGATTCATCGAGTTGAGGGTGCGACGGATCATGGTGACCGAGTGGTAGGTATCTGGGTCGTGGAGCAGTTCTTCGCGGCGTGTTCCTGATTGGGTGATGTCGATCGCTGGCCAGATTCTTCGATCGGCGAGTTTTCGGTCGAGGACCAGTTCCATATTCCCGGTTCCCTTGAACTCTTGGAAGATGAGTTCATCCATTCTCGAGCCGGTATCGACCAGCGCGGTACCGACGATGGTGAGGGAACCACCTTCGGCGAAGGCGCGAGCGGTGGCGAAGAGTTTTTTGGGGATGTCCATGGCTTTGATGTTCATCCCACCGCTCATGGTGGCCCCCGCATTGCCGACCCATTTATTGAAGGCTCGTGCCAGGCGTGTGATGGAGTCCATGAGGAGGAAAACGTCTTTGCCCATTTCGGCAAGACGACGACAGCGATCGATGACCAATTGGCTCAAGCGGACGTGGGAGTCGACATCTTCATCGAGGCTGCTGGCGATCACTTCGCCCCGTGTGACACTGCGGCGCATGTCGGTTACTTCCTCGGGCCGTTCGTCGATCAGCAGGACGATTAGTTCAACATCGGGGTAGTTTTCGGCGATGCCGCGCGAGATGTTTTGCAACATGATCGTTTTGCCTGATCGCGGCGGAGCGACGATCAGCGCACGTTGCCCGCGGCCTAAGGGGGCCAACAGATCGATCACCCGATTGGTCATCGGCTGCGGGCCGACTTCCAGCCTCAGCCACTTTTCAGGGTTGATCGGAGTCAGCGTATCGAAGGATTTGACGTTAACGTAGTCTTCCGGTTTCATCCCTTCGACATCGATGATTTCCCGAACTCGCGGCCCTTGGGCACGCCGCGTTTGCTGCATCAAGGCGCGGATTTTGACCCCTTGCCGAAGTCGAAACTTCTCGATCATGGTTCCGGGTACAAACGGATCGGACCGTTCTCTTGAGTAGTTATTCGACGGGGACCTCAAGAATCCATACCCGTTGGGATGCATTTCGAGCATCCCGTAGAACTCCACTCCAGGTTCCTCGGGGGGGACAGATTCCAGTTTTGGGATGGGATTCCCTTCTTCGTCTAACTCCGGTTCCGCCCCTTCCGTTTCCTCGGCGGCGGTCGATTCCTCGTCGCGCCCGAAGGCTTGTTGGTAACCGGGACC
>CAYXFO010000062.1:0-14894 GCA_964464255.1 uncultured Pirellula sp. | reverse complement strand
ATCAATCAGAAACGAATCGTAGAACTCGAAGCCTTGGTCGAGATGAAACTCAACAGCTATCGGGATAAAGACCGAACCCACTTGCGAGACATGATCCAGCTTGGGCTGATCGATGCAGGATGGCCGTCCCGCTTTCCAGCCCAACTCAGCCAGCGACTTCAATTGCTGCTGGATGATCCCGACGGCTGAGGCTTAATCAACTGCCGATGGTGCCGCCGTCGAGCTTACGGATGACAACGGTAGCGGAGCGGGGCCGGCCGCCGTCGGGACCGTCGGGCCATTGACTGACCTTCATCGGTTCCGCTGGATCGCTCAGGTCGTCGGCGGGTTCGCCGGGATGTTGGATGTTGACAAACATCGTCTTGCGATCGGGTGTCATGGCCATGCCGGTGATCTCGCATCCTCGCGGTCCGGTCAGGAATCGACGCGTCGTCCCATTAGACGGGTCAGCGGCGAGCATCATGTTATGACCAATCTCCGCAAATCCCGGTTTACCTATGACACTGCTCGACATATCCGTTTGAATCCAGAGGATACCCGAGGGATCGAACTTAAGACCATCGGGACAGGCGAAGAAATCTCCCTGTGCGTTGCTACGATAGGCGGGGTCCTCATGCGCCGGATTGCCGCCGAAGAGAAATACCTGCCAGCGAAAGCTCTCCGAGACCGGATCGTTGTCGTCTTCTTTCCATCGCACGATATGGCCGTAGACGTTGTTTGCTCGCGGGTTCGCTGCGTCGGTCGCATGGCGACTCTTGTTGTTGGTCAGCGAGACATAGACTTCGCGGCTGGTAGGATGAATCGATAACCATTCGGGACGATCCATCGGGGTAGCGCCTGCGATCTTCGCTGCCTCGCGGGTGCGAATGCAAATATCCGCCGCATCGAACCCAAGCGAGTCTTCCTTCGATTGCTTGGTCGGAATATTGTTCCAACCCGGGGCGAGCTCAAGCCACTTGCCCGATCCATCGGCATCGAATCGAGCGACGTACAGTTTGCCTCGATCGAAGATCCCATCACCGACGCGAACACCTTTGCCCTGCGTCGTGTTTGCATTCCATTTCCCTTCGGAAACGAACTTGTAAACGTATTGATCCATCTCATCGTCACCCATGTAGACCACAACCCGACCATCGGGTGCGACAGTCAACTCAGCGTTCTCATGACGGAATCGACCTAACGCCGTTCGCTTGACAGGAACAGACGTTGGATCCAGCGGGTCGATTTCTACGACATAGCCAAATCGTTCGGAGTCGTTGTCGGGACGGCTGAGATCGAAACGTGGATCCTGCTCCCACCATCGATATCCAGGTACCTTGTTGCCATCGATCTTGTAGAAGAAACCAAAGCGATCGAGGCCATAGGCTTTTTGGGATGCCGAAGGCTGGAACGTCGTATCGTTGGTGCCGAAGACTCCTTGGAAATTTTCTTCGCAGGTCAGGTACGTTTGCCAAGGAGTGTGTCCGGCTGCGCAATTGTTGACCGTGCCGCGAGTGGATATTCCCACCTTGTCGATCGCTGGTCCGGAAACGCGCACCGGGGTATCTGCAGTAATCCGTCGAGCTCGCTTCGATGGGACAACCGACCAACTTCCTTTGTCGTTGCGCTCAATCTCGACGATCGAGACTCCATGCGATGCCATCGACTTGCGCACTTTTTCCTTTGGCATCGGCTCGGGTGGCAACGGAGCGATACCGTCTGGGAACAGCAGGATCTGGTCGGTGTATTCATGGTTGACTGCTAGCATGCCGCGACGATTCGGATCTTCGCCCGGGATCGCGAAGAACTCCATCCCATCGTGTCCCATGCCTGCCTGCAGTTCCTGGTCGGCGGCGGAATTCGAAGCGTCCTTCTTGAAGGCAGGAGATTGCCCATCGATCGGATCGCCCCATCGATAGAGAACCTCCGCGACATAACCCTCCGGAACAACGACTGTATCGCTCGAGGAAGGAGGGATACCCTTGAACCGAAACAGATCATCGGTCCGCGTGTTCGACTTATCCGCTCCCAAGGTGCTGGGCAAATCGGAAAGCGCCGCAAGTGCGGTTGAACCTGCAACTGCATGGATGAAGGAACGACGCGATACCGCCGAGGCGATCAGGTCTCGAAGGGGTTGCGGTGTTTGTTCGGGGTTGTCTTGGGATTGCATAGATTTCAGCCCAACTCGCGGGGGTTAGTGACTTCGGTTCATCAGGATGGGTGCTTGAGGGATTTCTCTCCCTAACAGGTTTACTCAAGCGATACCGCTTGTCTACCGCAATAGGATGGTGAATGACCACCGATTACCGCGGTCTTTTGGCCACATTTCCAGGACTAGCACAGTTGCTACAATGAGCCGAACGAAAAAAAATATTGGCCAATTTTAACCAGAACTCAACACAATCCTTCCTCAACGGAGTGCGACCATGGACCGAGCAGCGATCCTCAACCAACTCAACGAGATCCTCAAACATGAGTGGACCGGCGTGGCCCAATACGCGCAAGCATCTTTCCTGATCGAAGGTCCATGGCGAGAAGTGTACGCTGGCAAGTTCGAAGATGATGCCAAGGAATCGTTCAAACATGCTGGGCTTATCGGCAACAAGATTGTGTCTCTTGGAGGCGTTCCGGTGGCCCAACGGAACGAAATCAAGCAGTCGAAGAACCTTCGAGAAGTGCTCGAATTCAGCCTCGCATTCGAATCCAAAGCTGTTGAGATGTACTCTAAAGCACTCGAGTTGGCCGAAGGGGATCGACCCCTTACGATCTTCCTCGAAGACATCCTGATCGAAGAACAGGAAGGGGTCGAGGAGTACACCAAACTACTTCGCGAGAGCGAAGGGGTCGCTCAATCCGCAACGGCCCGAAAACTGGGCTGATAAACGATCGGAAGTAGCAACGCCCCATCGGCTGATTGGAGACGCAGGCCCGATTTGAATTAGGCCCGATTTGAATCAGGCACGGCGCAATGCAAACGGGATGACACTCGGTCCGTCATCCCGTTTCGACTCTTGGACGCGACCGGAAGTCTGTTGGCATCCCCTAGCCATCGTCAAACCCAGCACATTCTTCAGTCCAGCCAACTCGATGCGGCTCATGCTCACCGAGGACTGAGTGAACCATCCGACGTCTGGGCTAAAAGACTCGGTTCGCAGTATCAGCGGTTTATCTGAATCACTATTGACCATCACCAGGACGAGTCGCTGATTGGGGTTCTCGCTCGGTATTACCGCTAGTATGGTCTCTGGCTTGGTTTGCGCGATCATGGCTGGTACGAGGCGTTGTCCCTTCTTCTTTCTTTGAACGCCTTTTATTGTGGCAGTCACATGCCTGGTCGACAACGCCTTGGTGAGACTGAATCTCAATAAATTTGTCGGATCCATTTTCCGGACATGCAGTGACTCGCCTTCCCGCCGACGGTGTGTCACAATGGCTGAGTAGCGTCCGCTGGCCGAGACAACGCGAGAAACTCGGCGTTTCTTCAGAGAAAACAAATATGAATACCCCTGCCATCGAACCGACCACCGTCTCAACGGATGCCAACAAGACGGATACCACCCAACCCGAACGAACCCGACGTCCGTGGCGAACTCTGACCCTGGGTGGGGTGATGTTGTGTTTGCTAGGGACTTCGGGGGCGGGAGGATTGGCGACCTGGACGTTCCGGGCGAGCCTCCCCCGGTTGGATGGTTCGGTTCGGTCGGCTGACTTGAAGAACAACGTTACGATCGATCGGGACAGCCAAGGGATTCCGACGATTCACGGCTCACTCCGCACCGATACAGCCTACGGGCTTGGGTTTGTGCATGCGCAAGACCGCTTTTTTCAAATGGATATCCTGCGGCGTAACTCAGGGGGCCGACTCTCGGAGTTGGTCGGCAAGGCGGCGATTGGACGGGACAAAAGTTTCCGCAAACATCGGTTCCAAGCGTTAGCCGAAAAGGTCATCGAGGGTTTGCCGGAGCGCCAACGCGAAGTTCTTACAGCCTATGCCAAAGGGGTGAACCACGGCCTTCGCGATTTGAAGGCTTTGCCGTTTGAGTATCTCGCCTTGGGCGTTGAGCCCAAGCCATGGTCCGAGAGCGATTCGATCCTTTGCATGATGTCGATGCTTTGTGACTTGCAACCGATGGATGCGACTCCGGAGTTGGGATTGGGGTATCTCAAGGAGCGAGTGCCCGCAGATGTTTATGAGTTCTTGGTTCGTCCTGCGTCTCAGTGGGATGCGGCCTTGGATGGTTCGATGTATCCGCCAGTACCGATTCCTCCCGAGTCGAGTTTCTCGCTTCGCAAGGGGACTGAGGAATCGCAAAAACAAGAGCTTTCGCCCGAGGCAGCCAAAACCGCGCAGGCCTCGTTGCCGATTCACGACTTAGAATTCCGTGTTGGCAGCAACAATTGGGCGGTCGCTGGTAAAGTCGGTCGCGATGGCAAGGCGATCATCGCATCGGATATGCATTTGGGTTTGAACGTTCCTACGATCTGGTATCGCGCCATGATGAAGACACCCAGTATCGACGGTACTCCGCGTCGTTTGATCGGTGTTACGTTGCCGGGGGCTCCGATCATGGTCGAGGGATCCAACGGTTCGGTCGCTTGGGGGTTCACCAACAGCACTGGCGACTTCGGCGATGTGATTGAGCTCAAGAGTCCCGATGGAGGCACAGTCACCGATCGTTACATGACTCCGGAAGGCCCCAAAGAATTGGAACGCGTCACCGAAGAGATCACGTTCCCAGACGGTAGCGAAACCTATGAGTACCAATGGTCGATCTGGGGGCCGGTGGTGGAGACTCGGGACGGCAGAGTATTCGTCCACAAGTGGATCGGCAATGATCCATCCGCCTTCGATATGAACCTGATGGAGTTCGAGTCGGCGAAGAATGTCGAGCAACTGATGGAACTCGCCAATCGCGCCGGGATGCCGAACCAGAATGTGATGATGGCCGATGCTGATGGCAATATTGGCTGGACGATATCGGGACGCGTTCCCAAACGGGTCGGTCCGCCACCCAATACTCCGGTCGATTGGTCGCAAGGTGGCCAGTGGCTCGGTTATCTCGCGCCGTCCGAACATCCTCGCGCGTACAATCCGGCCGATGGTCGTTTGTGGACTGCCAACAATCGTATCCAGGGAGATTACTTCTTAAGTGTGATTGGCGATGGTCGTTACGACCTAGGTGCACGGGCTCGCCAAATCCGCGATCGACTCTATGAAAAGGAGTCGCACGATGAGGACTCTCTCTTAGCGATTCAATTGGACGACGAAGCCAAATTCCTCCGCCCTTGGAAGGAGCGATTGCTGACGATTGCCGACCGCAGTCCGCAGCCGGTATCGAGCGAACTGGTTCGATTCGTGAAGACATCCAGCGATCGCGCGACCGCCGATGCGGTTGGATATCGCATCGTGCATGAGTTCCGAGCGCAGGTCATGTCGCGCATCTTCGGCACCTCCGGTTCACGCCGCGATTCCAAGCGATCCAATACTCCGCGAGGGTTGGCGAGCCTCCTACCGGACAAACCCTATGTGGCGATGTCGTTCGAAGATGTTGCCGAGCAATTATTGACGGAGCGACCGATGCATTGGCTACCGGCTGAGTTTGCGACATGGGATGCATTGCTCGCCGATGCGGCCAAAGGAACCGAGGAAACGCTGACTAAAGATCAACCGTTGTCCGAAGCCCGCTGGGGAGTTCGCAACCGCGCCGTAATTCGGCATCCGCTTGCCGCCGCTGTTCCGGCTCTCAGCCAAGTACTCAACATGACCGGTTATGAATTAGCGGGAGATAATCACATGCCCCGCGTGCAAGGTCCATCCAACGGAGCATCGGAACGCCTCGTCGTTTCACCCGGCCAAGAAGAACTCGGAATCTATCATCAACCCGGCGGTCAATCCGGACACCCATTCTCTCCTTTCTTCAGCAAGGGTTATGAAGATTGGGTATTCGGTAATCCTTCACCGCTCCTGCCCGGCAACACGAAACATCAGCTTCTGCTGCTCGCTAAGAACGGCCCTAAGAACGGATCAGGTAACTGAGATGCTCGCTCCGATTGTATTGACCATCCTGTCGCTCGGCGATTCGTACACGATCGGGGAAGGGGTCAAGCCCGAGGAGCGTTGGCCCATGCAGCTTGCCCACGCGATGCGTTCGGTGGGACTCGAGGTACGCGAGCCGCAAATCATCGCGCGCACGGGTTGGACGACAGACGAGTTGAAGAAAGGGATCGAGGATTCCAAGGTTGAGACTCGATACGATTGGGTCACCCTCCTCATCGGTGTCAACAATCAATATCGAGGCCGAAGCGCCGACGAGTATCGCAAAGAACTGCGCGAGCAGCTCAAGTATGCGATCGAGAAAGCGGGCTCCAACCCCAAACGGGTGATCGTAGTGAGCATTCCCGACTGGGGTGTAACTCCGTTCGCAAAGGAGAAAGGGAAAGATCCAGCAAAGATTGCCGGCGAAATCGACACGTACAATCGCGTCAAACAGGAAGAGGCCGAGCGACTCGGAGTCCACTTCGTCGATATCACCGACATCTCGCGGGGAGCGGGACTCGAAGATAGCAAGCTGCCGGCAAATCAACGCTTGCTGGCAGACGATGGTCTCCATCCTTCGGGCCAGATGTACAAGCGATGGGTCGAAAGAGTGATACCCATCATTCGCCACGAGCACGGACTCAAGTAGGGTTTACGTAACCCCCTGTCGCTCCGCTGGATAATGCAGATGTTGACGCTGCTCCAGTACGTTGACCAACGCATCAGCTGCCCGGTCGAGTTCGTCGTATGTGGTGTATAGGGGTGTGATTCCGAAGCGAATGGTATCGGGTTGGCGAAAATCGGGAACCACCCTGTGCTCTTGAATCAGAGCCTGCGTGATTGGCCAAGCATATTCATGTTGCAGCGAAACATGCGATCCACGATAGATTGGATCGCGCGGAGTTTGCAATCGGTAACCCCTTGGAAGCAAGCGAACATCGTATTGCTCGATCAGATACTCCGTCATTCGGAGCGAGCGGGATCGCAACCAGGAGATTCCAGCTTCGAGAACCAGATCCACCCCTGGTTCGATCGCGGCCATCGACAGGATCGGAGGGGTGCCGACCAAAAATCGTTGCACGCCTGATGCCGGTGTGTAGTCTTCGCCAAATTCAAACGGGCGAGCAGCGCCGAACCAGCCTTGGATCGGATTGCGAACCGCATCTCGCAAATCGCTACGCAGGTAGAGAAAGGCTGGAGCGCCTGGACCACCGTTGAGATATTTGTAGGTGCAACCTACCGCACCCTCGGCGCCACTCTCTTCGATATCGATGGGCATCGCACCGACAGAATGGCTTGTATCCCACAGCATCGCGGCCCCTCGATCCTGGACCAACCGCGTGATGCGAGCCAGATCCAAGGCCATGCCGCTCTTGTAGTGAACATGCGAGAGGGATACCAATCCGACATCATCGGTCAAGGCATCAGCGAGACGATCGCATAAAGACTCGGGAGATACATCATCAAGACAGACTCTTCGCAGCGCACGATCTTGCGATGCCTCGAATGCGAGTCCTTGCAAAATATATTGATCGGTTGGGAAATTGGATCGATCGGTAAGGATCACTTGTCGGGATCGATCGCGATGGAGCAATCCCTTCGCCAGTTTGTATAAGTTGACCGATGTCGAGTCGCACACGATGGTGGTTCCCGCTGGCGCGCCGATGATCTTTCCGATCTTGTCTCCAATACGAGTGGACAATGCGAGCCAATGCTTGTTCCACGATCCGATCAGTTCGGATCCCCATTGCTGCTGCAGGACCTGTGGCAACAGTTCCGCGGTCCGTTTGGGAAGTCGACCGAGAGAGTTTCCGTCGAGATAAGTGATCGACGGGTCAGAAACAACGAATCGATCGCGGTAGATGGCTTCATCTCTCAACGGCCTGTCTCCGACGTGTTCAGAGAGGTCGTATCGGTTGTTAGGAACTTGAGCAGATCTCGCATTTCCTCCAAGGTCATCTGGTCGGCTAGTCCGTGAGGCATGAGGGAGCTGTTCAATTGCTTGCGAGCGGCGATCTGCGTCTTCTGAAATGTCACTTCTTCGCCGAGTGTATTGCGATAAATCTCGTAACCTGCTGATCGAAGTAAAATGCCGGCGAATGTCTCGCCGTCTTCTAGTTCGAGGAGGGTCGCATAGTATTGCGGCGCGACATCGCGATTGGGTTCTACGATCGACTGCAGGATCCGCTCACGCGTTCCTTGCCGCGCGATGAGCGTGAGATCAGGGCCAACCACTCCGCCACGACCATCGTAGCGATGGCATTGGCTACAAGAGATCGAGCCGGTGTGAAAGAACACGCGCCGTCCCGATTCCGCGCTTGCGGTTCCTTGCAAACCATCGATCGCTTGCAAAAGCTGAGACGCGTTCTCCTGCTTGACCGGACGCAGATTCGAGCGATCGAGAAGTGCGCGCGATGCCTCCGATCGGACTTGCGGTGCATGGTCGTGCATCAAGGATTCGATCGCTTGACGTTGTTCCGATGAATCGCGACCCACCAAGCCTGCCAATGCCTCAGCGCGAATGTTCTCTGCTCGTTGTGAATCGGCGGCGATTTGAAGGAGGACACTCGGTGTCCCCTCGGACTTTCGCATCGCGATCGTGCGAACGATTTCCAGGGCGAGGTCAGGACCTATCGGACCGTTCGACGTCGAGTTATCGAGCATGCCGACTAACACCTCCTCTGTCAATTTCGGATGATTGGGAGGAATCAATCGCAAGGCATAACGTCGAACGCCTTGGCTGACCTTGGGATCCAGAACACGCGCTAGCCAGGGTTCGGCATCGGTGATGCCCGCGCTTGGTTTTCCACGAAGTGTGTTCGAGGTCGCGACAACCGCTTCGAACAAACGGTAGGAAAGATCAGATTGCTCGAGCATCGCTTCGACTTGTGGCAGGTACTGGGTGAACACCGCATCGGAAATCCATCGAAGGCATTCGAAACGAATCTCCGGATCGGGATCGTTCCAGAGCAAATCCACCCAACGCGGGCTCTGCAAGTTATCTCGACGGAGGGCAACCAGAGCCCAGATACGCTGATCGGTCGAGAGTTGCTGAAACTGCTCCGGTGACCAACCTTGCGCGATTCCGCTGAGAGCCGATAGTGCAGCGTCGGCCAAGTAACGATCATCACTCCGAATTGTTTCGAAGAGTTGGTTCCTCGTCCATGTTCCGTTACCGGTGCGCAATTCAGCGGCAAGTTGTCTGGTGGCATTTCGTGCGGTGGCGTTCGGCTCCTCTCGATCCCGTTGGATCCACGTTGCCTGGTTCGGGTCGATCGACAGCTTCCAGATGCGTCCTTTGCCGTTGACTTCGTAGGATTCCGAGCCCCAATCGGCGATGTAGAAAGCGCCGTCGGGACCTCGAGCCATGCCGACAGGTCGAAAGGCTTGATGTCCCCGGATCAATCGTTGGCGTTCCGATACAAGGCTGGCACCTTTCCAATGAAGCGGGTAGTAATCGATCGTTCGATCGGACCAGGAGGGGATCATGACTCCGCCGCCGAGTTCGACCACTGCACAAGGGCCTTCGCCGCAGGCGGTGACCATCCCGAGGGTCCCTCGCAGTTCTCCGTTCCATGCAACGAACGGATGGATCGGTGCGCTGCCGTAGACGTATTGAAACCCGTAGTCCGCTCCTTCGACCACATGCAGCAATCGACATGGCGGCCGATCCCCGGGATCGTTATCGGCTGCGAGGATCACTCCGTCATCGCGCACATGCAATCCGAATGGATTCCAAAATCCTCTTGCGATCCGTCGCAGCGATCGGCCGTCGGCGGAGCACCGGAATACTCCTCCTTCGCCTCGACCTTGGACTTTTGACTCATCGCGCGCGTTGAGAGTCCAATCCTTGCCGAAGTTCTCTCCTAAGGAGAACACCAGATCGCCATCGGGATGCCAAGCTAGCCCGCTGAGGCCGTTATGTGGATAGTCCGCTATGGTATCCAAGTTCGCGATGTTCTCTTCGAGATCTGCAACGCCATCGCGATCGGTATCGCGCACTCGGAGAATGCGATCCCGCTGCGCGAGATAGACCCAGCCGTTAGGCCCCAGCAAAACCTGCATCGTGGTTCGCGTTCGATTGTAGAACACTCTGCGATTGGAGCCATCGGCATCGAAGACGAGGATCTCATCGAATTCCGGACCTGCGTAGCTAGTCGGTCGAAAGTGGGTATGGCATGCGATCGTGTAGATGTGCCCGTTGGTATCGACATCGATGCCGGTGGGTGTTGCGATCTGCGGAGCATCGACAATCACTTCCAGGCGAATTCCGGGCATTTCGGCAACCGGGGAATCCGCATCCGATTGAGCTGCCGAGAGTGAGTGTGCATGCAGGAAAATAAACAGGAAATAAGCTGGAATGAGACAACGATGAGGAACCATGTTTGTTGATTGAACCAGGATTGTAGGGAGGCCCATCAGACGTTGGGAAGAACTGGCGGCATCGGGCAACCCAACGCATCGGAGATGACTCGCAGCAGCTCGACTTCGTTGATCGTAACGCGTTGGTCATGCGCGATGCATTCCGAGAAAGCGGTCAGCATGGCACGTTTCGACTTAGGATTTGTTTCGTGTAGCAGATCGAGAGACTTATCCAATTTGGACAGGGTGCATTGGTCTTTATCGAGGATCGACAAGGGGCTCGGGCCGCTGGTCCAGGATTTCCAGCCGGCTTGGTAAGCCGCTTCGGCGTGCGCGTTACCGCCGAGGTGGGCCAGCGTGGATAGCACGGTCTGAAATGCTGAGACGAGATGCTCCTGGGACGGTTTGGATACAGGTTTGGGGGCGCTCGATCGAAGAACGATTCGCCGCGAGATGAATCGTTGCAATGCATATTCAAAGATTGTCCAGCGATCATCCGCCTCGATCAAACGACGCACGGCGGTGCGGAGTGTGCCTACTTGCGGATCGGACAATTGGTCCAGGCCGGGTAGCGCCATACAAGCTAGAGGAAGTCGTTGCTCGACTTCCAAGGCATCGGTCAGGGACACGATGCGCAAGACCTCGTCTCGAACGGGCGCTCCGTGATATTGGTTGATGACATCCAATTGTGTCGCACGAGTCTCCGACGATGCGGGTGCCAGCAGGAGCGAATAAATGACAGCGATAGCTCCCATCGGGTCGTGGACTTCGCTGACCAAGAGCGGTTGCATTTCGCGAACCAATTGCTGCGCATGATCGATATGCTCTTCGACTGGATTGCCGACATGGCTTACCGCGCTGGTGGGCTTTTCTTCGAACTGTTGAACGCCTGCGAGTGCTGCAACGTGCGAGGAGGCGAGGTTTTGCCGACGCAGCTTGAGGGTGTTGGGGTCGACGATATCCGCTTCGCTGTGCTGGGTGGCCGAGGTATCGGGAAAGGTTCCCTCAAAGCTGGGTTCGATTCGGCGAATACGTGTTTGCAAGGGGGGATGGGTTGCGAACCAGAGCGATTTCACCCCTTGGCCGAAGAACATGTGGCTGGCTTCTTTGGCATAGACCGTCTTCAATTGGGACTTGCGCTTCCATCCCCCGATCCGTTTCAGAGCATCCGCGATACCGGAGGGATTGCGAGTGAATTGGACGGCGGAGGCATCGGCGAGGAACTCCCGTTGCCGAGAGACTGCGGACTGAATCAAGCTTGCGAAGAACACACCTATATATCCGATGGCCATGAGGATCATGCTGGTGACAAACAGAGCGACCACAACCGCAATGATTCCCTTGGCATCATCGCTGTTGCGAGAGGAAGATCGTACCGGGATCTCAATGAGGATTCGGAATAACACGTATCCGATCATGGCGATACATAGAATGCCAAAGAGGAGTCCGATCAGCCGCAAATTCATCCGCATATCGCCGTTGAGGATATGGCTGAATTCGTGCGCGATCACACCTTGCAGTTCATCGCGAGAGAGAGTTTTCAGGCAACCGCGAGTTACCCCGATCACCGCGTTTTGAGGGGATGTCCCGGCGGCGAACGCATTGATCCCTTCTTCTTCAAGAATATAGACGGGTGGGACGGGTGTCCCTGAGGCGAGGGCCATTTCCTCGACAACGTTCAGGAGTATTCGCTCGTCGAGATCGCGGCTGTTGGGCTGAACCTTGACGCCTCCGAGTTCCACCGCGATGCGGTTGCCATCACCGCCGAGTTGAACGGTCTTGTAGAGCGAGCCGCCGAAGATCACCGCTAGGACCGAGACGATCACTCCGATGAGGATGCGAGGATGAAACGTATAGAAATCGATTGGCTGTTCATCACCCCGGGTTGCCGCGTGTGCAATGCCTGCGACCCCGAGGTAAACCAAAGAGATGATCGCCACGATGGTGATCAGGAAGTAGATGATCAGCCATAGCGTGTTGCGCCGGGCGCGTTCTTGGTGCGCAAAAAAGTCCACGGTTTTACATCCGTTGGTTTTGGATCGGTTGTTTGTCCCTTAGAACTTGACCTGCACAGGTTCGCGCTGAGCAGTGTCGGTCAGTTCCCACAGAGCTGCTTTCTGGAAGTTGCCGAAGCCAGCCACGAGATTGCCTGGGAACGTTTCGCAAGCGGTGTTGTAATGCATGACCGCATCGTTGAACGCTTGTCGCGAAAACGAGATCTTGTTTTCGGTGCTGGTCAGCTCTTCCTGCAACGCCAACATGTTTTGGTTCGCTTTGAGATCGGGATAGGCTTCTGCTAAGCCGATGAAGCGATTGAGCGAGCCTGCCAAGGCGACTTCGGCGGTCGAGAGATTGGAGATTGCGCTGGGATCGCCAGGGTTGGAAGCTGCCCGCTGGCCAGCAGCCATAGCGGCATTGCGAGCTTGAATGACCGCCTCGAGAGTCTCCTTTTCATGAGACATGTAGCCCTTGGCGGTTTCGACCAGGTTGGGGATCAAGTCGTAACGGCGTTTTAGCTGGACATCGATCTGAGCGAACGCGTTTTGGAATCGATTCTTCAACGCGACCAGATTGTTGTACAAGCCAACGAGGTACATCAGGAAGAGAACAACGACAGCCCCAACAACAAGCAATCCAACCACAAATCCGGTCATAGCCCTATACCTTTTGCTCAGTCTAAATGCTAAATGGGATGCAAAACAGTTTTTCCTGCACAGCTCAAAGCGATCGAGATGATCGTAATGGATTCCGACGCGACTGTCGATCAGGCCGATTCCGAACTGGGTCAGGGCGCTGGCTTGGGAAAAAGAAGTTTTCGCTCGCTACGGCACGACTCGAGCGGGAAAAGAGGGGAGTTGAGACGGGTTGCAACCTGGATTGAGTCCGGTGTGCGATTGCGTTGTCGTTTTGGGAAGGACCGTGTGCATTCGAGAAGCGTCCCAGGGGGTGTTTGCCTGCCAGGCCGAGAGAAGTTCGGTGCCTCGCTCGTTGCGCAGAAGATTGGAATCGCTATCGATGGAAACCTCCTCGCTCGACATCGACATGATCACCTGCAGGAGTCGCATAATGGTCGGCACGTCGTAAACGTTGTCCATACCGCGCAAATCGATCCATCTGCCGAGATCTTCTACGCGGTTGGCTTGTTCCGAAAACGGCCAGTCCGCAACGTTCGAAGCATCCCATTCAACAAATGTCTGCGAGCCAGCGAAAATCGATTCGTTGGCGACTCTGACAAAGGGGACGGGGTAGGGATTGGCGGTTCCCATACGGACGCGTACCCATGGGTTGAGCGAGATCGATGTCACATGGTTCAATGTCGCTCGGATGCGTGGGGATCGATTGAGTGTCTTGCTTCCTTCGATATCGATGATCGAGCCCGACATAGCCGCCCAAACCTCTTCCATCTCGATTTCGATGCGATCATTGGACTCGATCCGAATCAGATCTGCTTGGCCGCGAATGGCAGATTGCTGCAGTTCAATGCTTGAGCTAGCCACCGAGGATGCCGTCGGATTTCGGAAACAGAAGATGGCAGGGAGTCTGCCGTTGGTGTTCGATCGAAGAGTGATCGTCGAATCGGTCAATCGCAGACGAGCACCCGCGGCAATCTGAAACAGAGCAGGGGCTGAGCTGTCGAGAGAAGTGCTCACAACATCGATATCCACACCCCGAAGCTCCACGGAAGCACCATCGAGACCGAACCAACTTGATAGCGGTTCGGAGGCGATGCGATTCGAATTATCGCTCAGCAGGATTGTCGGTCGCAGGGAGTCGGTCCCTTCCAATCGAAGGGTGCGTCCCTTGCTCGAACGGGCGATGACGATCGGCTTTTGAAGTTTGATGTTCGATGTTGCAAGTATGATTCGTTCGATCGCCTCATTGGATTCCCATCGAAGAATCGCTTCTTCGAGAGAACGGACCATTTCGAATGGCTTCGGAATGCCAGAGGGTTGAGTGTTCGGATCCGCGAGGACAATGGCAGTCGCAACAGAAGGCTCGCGTGATGTTGCATCGGAAACTGATTCCTGGTCGGCATCCCCCGTATTGACCGCTGAATCGCGGGATGTATTTTGACCCGATGGAATTGCTTCAGCAACCGTTGGAGTGTTGGCCTCCGAGGAGGCCACTTCATTGACTTCGACGCGAGGGATAACGTAGACGCCGCTCCGTTGGTTTTCGTTGTACAGCCACAATGTCACTAGGCCGATCCCGCACAAGCAGATCACAGCTGGCAGAAAGAATTCCCACCAACTCCTTCCAGCAGACGGGGCCTGCCGGGAGTCGTCGGCAAGTTCATGTTTCCAGTCGAGCGAGTCCATCGCGGCGAGAGTTCGAAGGTCGTTGACCAAGTCGATTGGTTCTTGATATCTATCCCGGGGCCTTTTGGCCATCATCTTGCGCAAGATAGCGATGAGTGCATCGGAAACATCGTTTCGGAAGCACCGAGGATCCTCTGGAAGTTTGGTGCCGTGCATCAGCAGTTTCTGAAGCGCCGTCCCGTCTGGGAATGGTGGTT
>CAYXFO010000061.1:0-14931 GCA_964464255.1 uncultured Pirellula sp. | reverse complement strand
CTCATTCATAGAGCCTATCCGAAAACCTATAAAATCGCGACTAACGTCAAGTCGGCTCATGGTTTTCGGATAGGCTTTTAATTTGTTCGCCTTACTCACTTGCATAAGATGCCATCAGAGGAATTTCATGGGAACGAACCCGGCCAAGTATCAGACACTCTTTGGTTCCAAGAACTGGCTTCGATTGAGCACGATTCTTGTAGTAACCTTTGGTATGTCGATCACGGCGTGGCATGCTCGCGCACAAGAGACCGAGTCGGCGGCAGCACCCGGTTCGGTGATCGCTGAGTTGGCGAAAGAAATCGAAAGCGTTCAGCCATTTGTCGCAGGTGCTTGGACAAAGGAATGGATCAGCGAAGTTGCACATTTAGATAAGGTTCAACCCAGGAAGATCAAGATCAAAGATCGCGAGATCTTGGTGGACGAGTCGTTGTTCTACAGCGGTCGCTATGGTTCTCCATTGGCATACGCTCGCGCTTTCGATCTTGCCGAGAAACATGGGTTCGCACCTGATGCCGGGGCAAAGGTGTTTGACTTTGGTTACGGCAGTATCGGGCATCTTCGCATGCTCGCTCAAATGGGATTGGATGTGACGGCGGTGGATGTGGATCCATTGCTGCCGAACATGTATGCAAACAGCTCCGGAGATTACAAGAAGGGTAAATTGCAATTGCTCGATGGCCGCTTCCCTGCAGAGGAGGCATTGGTTCAAAGGGCCGGATCTGGCTACGATCTTTTTCTATCCAAGAACACGCTCAAACGAGGTTACATCCATCCAACGCGCGAGCCTGCGAGCCCTCGACATGTGATCGACTTGGGAGTCACCGACGAGAAGTTTCTCGAGCAAGTGGCTAACATGCTGAAACCGGGCGGTTTATTCGTCATTTACAACTTTTGCCCCGCCAGGGCACCGGAAGACAAACCGTACATCCCCTGGGCCGATGGAGAATGCCCCTTCTCGAAGGAGCAATTGGCGGCCGCAAGTTTCGAAGTCTTGGAATACGACGTGGTCGACGACAAGCCTGCTCGCGAACTAGGGCATTTGCTCGGCTGGGACGCACCCGGGGGTATGAACTTGGAAACCGACTTGTTCGCCTGGTACACAATAGCAAGAAAGAAATCGCAGTGAACCCGCAGGCACAAAAGAGTGCAAAGGATCCTTTAGTGGCGGAAGTGACGGTGGCCGGTGAAGATCATGGGGATGCGATGCTCGTCGCAGGCGGCGATCACTTCATCGTCCTTGCGAGATCCCCCCGGCTGGATAATCGCGACCACTCCCGCCTTGGCGGCTCGATGGATCGAATCGGGGAATGGAAAGAATGCATCCGAGGCGAGCACGCTGCCGTTGGTCCGATCTCCTGCCTTCGATATCGCGATCTCGACGCTGTCGACCCGGCTCATTTGGCCAGCCCCGACTCCCACCAACGCCGCATCGCGTGCTAGGACAATTGCGTTGCTCTTCACATGCCGCACCATCTCCCATGCAAACGCGATGTCATCCCACAAAGCGTCTGCGATCGGGGCTTTCGTGACGGTCTTCCAATCGAGATTCGCCGGAGGCAGTGTGTCGGCCTCCTGAACCAAAACTCCGCCGCTGATGATTCGGAAATCCAACTGCATCGCAGGCGGCTGAACACTCCCAATCGCCATCAGTCGAACATTGTCTCGCCACTTGGGCTTGGTCGATAGAATCTGAAGAGCTTCTTTGGCAAATGATGGAGCCACAATCGCTTCGATGAACTGCCCCTGCAGGCATAACACTTCGGCCGTATCCGCTTCCACATGTTGATTGAAGCCAAGGATGCCGCCAAAGGCACTTAAGGGATCGCCGTTAAGAGCCTTGCGGCACGCGAAAGATAATCGATGAGCCGATGCCGCACCGCATGGATTGTTGTGTTTGATGACCACCGCAGAAGGCTTCGCAAAACAACGAACGATCCCATAGGCACTGTCGAGGTCCAAAAGATTGTTGTAGGACAATTCCTTGCCGTGCAGTTTCTCCGCGTTGACCAACGAACCACCGGTGAAGGGCCTCGAATAGAGTGCAGCTCGCTGATGTGGATTCTCTCCATAACGCAGATCGTATGCCTTGGTCAGATCGAGACTCATCGACTCGGGCATCGGAGGATGGACTGTCTCTGCGACCGTCGCTTCTCTTTCAACTCGTCCACCGTTTTGCATGAGGTAACACGCTATCGCGGAATCGTATGCAGCAGTGCTCGCAAAACACTCCGCCGCCAGCTGCAATCGCAACGCATGGCTCGTCCCGCCGAGCGATTCGAGTTCATCCGCGATCCGCTCGTATTGACTCGGAGAGGTTGCGACTGTCACAAACGCGTGATTCTTAGCCGCGGCCCGAATCAAACTGGGACCACCGATGTCTATCTGTTCGATGGCTTCATGCAACTCGACATCCGGTTTCGCCACCGTTTCTTGAAATGGATACAGGTTCACCACGACCAAATCAAAGGTGGCGATGCCGTGATCGCGAAGCGAGTTCAGATCCGCCTCGAGGTTTCGCCGGGCCAGGATCCCGCCGAAGATCTTGGGATGAAGTGTCTTGACCCGACCGTCCATCATTTCCGGAAAGCCGGTGTAGTCGGCGACTTCGAGGGCCTGGATCCCGTGTTCGCTCAGGAATCGCCGAGTACCGCCAGTGCTGTAGATCTCAACACCGCGATTCAGCAATCGCTTAGAAAACTCAGCCAAACCCGTTTTGTCACTAACGCTGATCAACGCTCGGCGGATGGGGGCAGGAGTGCTCACGGAAGTCTTTATGAAAAGTCGTAGCTGTAGACTGGGGATCGAAAACGACGCGTAACCCCAAGATCGTCGCCGAAGGACCGGAAAACCGCAAGCCACACTCTCTGGCAAGATCATTTCCAGGGCTTGCGATCTTGCTCAGTGCATCTTAAAACAATTCCCCTAAATGATCGTTCAAGGATGTTTTTTCCGTCATCCGAGCATGTCGCGGCTTCTGAAGCACCTTATGCTTTGCGTGTTCCGCGATCCGATGAATTCTTCCTCACAATAAAAATCTTTCCCTTCCGAGTCGATTCATGGCGAATATTGCGTTAGACGAAGGTATGGTCGCTGCGGACAACGTCGCGCGGGTTCTTGAACAAGCTCTCGATGCCGGAGACGGCTTGCTCCGCTTGACCCCCACATGGGTTCCGCGAAGCTTCCTGCACCCGGGCCGCCGCATCAAACTCCACCCCGATGACCTTTACGCGTTTGGCGCCAACCGAGGGGGGATCGATGAACGCTGGTTCGCCAGCACCACGGAAGCCGCCAACGAAGGCCGCGTTTGGCACGAAGGGCTCAGCTTCTGTCTCTTCGAAGGGAAAAAATTCCTACTCAAGGACGCGATCGCCGAACAAGGAAACAAATTGGTCGGCTCCGCGATCTTCGGCAAATACAACCGATGGCCGGTCTACTCGAAATTCTTCGACAACATGGGACCGATCCCACACCATATGCACCAGTCTCAAGAAGATGCGGCGCTGGTGGGGCAAGAAGGAAAGCCCGAAAGCTATTACTTCCCTCCCCAGTACAACAACGTCGATAACAACTTCTCGTACACATTCATGGGGCTCGAACCAGGCACATCGAAGGACCAACTACGCAAGTGCCTCGAGAATTGGAATCGCGGAGACAACGGAATTCTCGATCTGTCCCGAGCGTACCGACTCAAGCGAGGAACCGGTTGGTTGATTCCCCCTGGCGTGCTCCATGCACCAGGCTCGCTATGCACTTATGAGCCTCAATGGGGAAGCGACGTGTTCGGCATGTTCCAATCGATCGTCGAAGGTCGCTATGTGCCGTGGTCCTTGCTGGTCAAAGATATGCCCAAGGACAAACATCAAGATCTCGATTTCATCATCGGCCAATTGGACTGGGAGAAGAACGTCGATACCCACTTCAAAGACGCCAACTACATCGAACCGATCGTCGACAAGGCCAAGAGCGGGCCTGGATATACCGATCGCTGGATCGTGTATGGCACGATCGACGGCAAGCAATTGTTCAGCGCCAAAGAGTTGACTGTCGATCCGGGCGCTCGCTGCACGCTTCAAGACAACGCGGCAAGCGGATGGACAACGGTTCAGGGCAAGGGGCGAATCGGCAAACTGAACCTGCAAACGCCCGCCATGATCCGCTTCGGCCAAAACACCGAAGACGAAGTTTTCATCAGCCACGATGCGGCAAGCCGCGGTGTGGTCGTCGAAAACACCGGCAGCGAACCGCTGGTCGGCCTTCGCTACTTCGGCCCCGATGCCCAACCCAACCTTCCAGCCAACGGCGCTTGGCGAACCGCCTCGTAGGCGAGACAAATTCAGCCTATCGTTTCCTCTCCATCAACAAATAACTGCATTAACAAACAACTGCACCGAAGTGACACTATGAAACAACATCCGAAACTTCACAATGCGATGTGGCCGGGATTGGTGGGCAAGGGGGATGGGCCTGATCAGGAACCACCCATCTCTTTGACGCGGATGCTGGAACTGACCGCGGCAGCAAACGTCGACGGCCAAAAATTCGAAGGGATCGACTACTTCCTGTTCCTACCTCACACCGATCCCAACGCCAGCGATGGCGACCTGCGAAAGATCGCCGATCAAATCGCCAGCTATGGCTTCTCCGTCGGCTCTCTCGTCGCTCCGGTTTGGCCCGGCACTGTGGGAGATTCAGCGATGGGAGATGATGCAGCCCGAGAAAAATTCCTGTCGGCGGTCAAGATGGCCTGCCGTATCGCCAACATCTTCGAGAATCATGGCGTTCGCAAGTATGGTGTGATTCGTATCGACAGCGCCGAGTTCGGGGTCGATAAGTGGCGAGCCAACCCCAAAGCCAACACCGCTCGAATCGTTGAAACATTCAAACTCGCCGCAAACATCGCCAAGGACCACGGTCAGCGACTCGCAGCCGAAGGGGAAATCTGCTGGGCTGGCATGCACAGTTGGCGAGATATGCTCGATGTCCTCGAAGGAGTGGGCATGCCGGAAGCACTCGGGTTCCAAGCTGACTTGGCCCATACCTATCTCTACCTCCTGGGATACAACGCACCCGAGTATGCGATGCTCGGATCGACTTACTCTGAAGAAGAGTTTTACGCCGCCTACAAACAGATGACCGACAAGCTGCGGCCGTGGACCATCGATTTCCACGTTGCACAAAACGATGGTCAAGTCCACGGCGCGGGTTCTCATGATAAGACCGGCAAGCATTGTCCGGCCGATGACCCGAACGGCAAGCTCGATATTGTCCAGTGTGCCGGATACTGGCTCCAAGACGCGGCTGCTCGAGGTATCCAGCACATCTGTTGGGACGGTTGCATGTTCCCGAACGCGACCCTTGAGAATCCAGCGACATGGAACACGATCCTGTCGAGCATGATCGCTGTTCGCAACGCGCATGGCTGGTGAAATCAACAAGAATTTACGACGCGGAGCGTCGTGCCACTTTCCTTATCCGTCGAGCAGTAAGCACTGAGAAGATTTATCATGAAAGAACTTCGCATTGGAATGATCGGTTACGGGTTCATGGGCAAGGCTCATTCGAACGCGTATTTGCAGGCCCCTCGCTTCTTCAAGAGCGACTACAAACCGGTTCTCAAGGCGCTCTGCGCTCGAAACGCCGAAAAAGCTCAATCGTTCGCGAGCAACTGGGGCTATGAGTCGGTAGAAACCGATTGGCGCAAGTTGCTGCAGCGATCCGATATTGACGCCGTCGACATCTGCACTCCGAACAACATTCACAAGGAGATCGCGATCGAGGCGGCTAAGGCTGGCAAGATGATCTTGTGCGAAAAGCCGTTGGCGATGAACGCTGCCGAAGGCGAAGAGATGGTCGCTGCCGTTGAGAAAGCAGGCGTCGCCAACATGGTCTGGTACAACTACCGACGCGTACCTGCTGTGACTCTAGCCAAGCAAATCGTAGCTTCCGGAAAACTCGGAAAGATCTTTCACTACCGTGCAAACTTCCTGCAGGATTGGACGATCAACGCCGATGTGCCCCAGGGTGGGACCGCAACGTGGCGACTCGATGTCGATGCCGCCGGAAGCGGTGTGACCGGCGACTTGCTCGCCCACTGCATCGATACCGCAGTCTGGATCAACGGCTCGATTCAGGACGTCTCGGCCATGACCGAAACGTTCGTGAAAGAACGAGTTCACGCCGAAACGGGCAAGAAGCAACCGGTGGGTATCGATGATGCCTGCTCCTTCTTCTGCCACTTCACCAACGGTTCGCTCGGGCTCTTTGAATCGACTCGCTACGCGCGAGGGCACAAGGCCCTGTACACCCTGGAAATCAACGGCGAGCATGCAAGTATCGCTTGGGATCTGCACGATTTGCATCGACTCAAGTTCTTCGATTACTCGGACGAGTCCACCGTTCGCGGTTGGCGCAGCATCCATGTTTCGGATGGCAACCAGCCCTACATGGGGAACTGGTGGGTTCCTGGTCTACAAATCGGTTATGAGCACTCGTTCATCCATCAGGTTGCGGACTTCCTGCAGTCACTCAGCGGTGGCGAGCCAGCGCATCCAACCTTCCGGGATGCTCTCGAGACGCAGCGGGTATGCGATGCCGTCTTGGCCAGCGCGAAGGACCGACAGTGGAAGAACGTCTAATCTAGCAATCAAGTCCAGCCAGTAGATCAAAAGCCTGCGGATAACAAAACTTGTGAATCACAAGCCCTTCGCGATTTACCACGAACATCCACACTGGTTTTTGCCTTTGTTCGCAGAGCTTGAGCGACGATCGATTCCCTATGTTCGCCTGGATCCTCGCTCGAGTTCCTATGATCCCTCAGAGCCCGAGTCCCCCTACTCGCTGGTTTTCAATCGCATGAGCCCCTCAGCCTATCTCCGCGATGGGCTGCAAGGAATGTTCTATACCTTGGCCTGGCTCGATCACTTGGACCGTCTGAAAGTACCCGTCGTCAATGGCCTGCATGCGTTTGCGATGGAGACGAGCAAGGCGAGGCAATTGACTCTGCTCGAGAGCTTGCGACTGGGTTACCCGAAGGCTCGCGTCTTGAACCATGGATCACAAGCGGAGCGTGCGGCCAACGGGTTGCGGTTCCCTGTGGTCTTTAAAGCGAACATCGGGGGAAGCGGTGCAGGAATCGTTCGATTCGATAACCTCGACGCTTTGGGACGAGCTGCCGGTGCAGGGAATCTCGATTTCGGCGTCGACCACACTGCCCTTTTGCAAGAATATGTCCCTGCGAGAGATGGCCATATCGTTCGGGTCGAATTGCTCGGTGGAAAATTCCTGTACGCGATCAAAGTCTTTATCACCGGTGACACGTTTAATCTGTGTCCGGCCGATATCTGCCAACGAACCGACGGCATCGAACTGCAGCGATCCGCATGTCCCTTGGACGCACCGAAGACCGGACTCAAAGTCGAAGGGTATCAGCCACCTCGGGAAGTCGTGGAAGCGTGTGAACGGATCATGCAGACCGCACAAATCGATGTTGGTGGCATCGAATACATGATCGATGATCGGGACGGTCGCATCGTTTACTACGATATCAACGCCCTCTCGAATTTCGTGGCCGATGCGACCAACGTGGTCGGCTTCGATCCCTTTGTGCGTTTGGTCGACTACCTCCAAGAGCGGGTTGGGTGAGCGACATGCGTTTTGGATATTGGATGCCGGTCTTTGGAGGATGGCTTCGCAACGTCGACGATGAACAGATGGAGGCGAGTTGGTCCTACGTCAAGAAACTTGCCCAACGGAGCGAACAGATCGGATTCGATTTGAGTTTGATCGCCGAGTTGAACCTCAACGATATCAAAGGTGAGGATGCCCCCTCGCTCGATGCATGGTCAACTGCCGCAGCCCTTACCGCAGTTACCGATCGCTTGGAAATGATGGTGGCCGTTCGTCCGACGTTCCACAATCCTGCATTGCTGGCGAAACAAGCGGCGAACATCGATCACATCGGAGGGGGCGGTCGATTGTCACTCAATGTTGTATCGAGTTGGTGGAGAGACGAAGCCGAGAAATTCGGTGTCTCGTTTGAGCAGCATGATCGTCGGTACGATCGAACGTCCGAGTGGCTCGATGTAGTCGATATGCTTTGGACCCGCGATGGCGGCGATTACCAAGGGGATTTCTATCAAGTAAAAAACTCGGTGATGCAACCCAAACCAATCTCCCAGCCTCGACCGGTGATCTACGCGGGCGGGGAGTCGGAGGCCGCAAAGGATTTAATCGCTCGCAAATGCGACGCCTATGTCATGCATGGCGATCCGCCAAGCCGCGTGGCAGAGAAGATCGCCGATATGCGACGACGTCGGGAATCGCTCGGATTGCCGCCAATGATTTATGGAGTCGCCGGTTACACAGTGGTTCGCGATAGCGAAGCCGAAGCGCACGCAGAGGTGGCCCGAATCACCGATGTGCAGCAGTCCGCTTCCGGCTACAAAAACTATCAGCAGTGGCTAGCCGGGACGCAACTCGAGCAGCAAGTCAGCTTGCAGGATTACTCGGTTAGCAATCGGGGTTTGCGATCCGGTTTAGTCGGTACGCCAATACAGGTAGCCGATCAGGTAGGTGCTTTCTCAGAAGCGGGAGTCGATTTGCTACTCTTGCAATGCAGTCCTCAATTGGAAGAGATGGAACGATTTGGCGAAGATGTGATTCAGCGATGCTGAATTTCGGCTAGACGATTGTTCAGAAACTGGGTTAGTTCATGGAAAGCGCATGGTCGCTCGGCCTCACAAACGCTGACTCGCTCGCCAATCTACAACATGGTTTGCGACCAGAACCGCTCTTCGATCGACGCGAACTTGAGCCACTAGGGGGATTCGCTGCAGCCGACCCATTTGCTCTGTACGAGAAGGGTGTTTGGTTCGTCTTCTTCGAGATGCTGATCCGTAAATCCAATGCGGTCATTGCCGTGGCTTCAAGCTCCGACTTGGATCGTTGGAAGATTCACGGTATCTGCTTGCGCGAATCTCATCATCTGTCCTATCCGTTTGTGTTCCGTGATGGCCATGAGATTTATATGGTGCCCGAGTCGAAGTCGGCTCGGGCGGTGAACGCATATCGAGCTATTGACTTTCCGATGCGGTGGGAGCGATGCGCGACGCTCGCTCGCGGACGCTTGATGGATGCGACAATCGTTCCGTGGCAGGGACGATACTGGATGTTGTCCGGCTGGCATTCGCACTGGCTCAGGGCTTTCTGGTCCAATCATCCCCTGGGTCCCTACCGACCCCATTGGTTGCCCGTTGCGAGAACCTATTGCAAGAAAAGTGCTCGACCTGGTGGAAGAATAGTGTCAGTCGACGGACAATGGATTCGGCCCGTCCAAGACAGCACGGAATGCTACGGAAAACAATTGCGTGCGATGGTGATCGAACGTCTGGATCGAGGTTGGTTTTCGGAAAAGCCGTTGCAGGAGTCGCCCCTGCTCCAGCCATCTGGTTCATCCTGGTATTCTCAACGCATGCATCACCTGGATTTGCATGCATGGCAAAACGGATGGCTTGGTTTTGTGGATGGCTGCAATTAGTACCTCCCAGGCGAAACACTGCCAGCAATCTCGAGCGCCAATATCGCAAGTGCAAAAACTACGTGTCGCGTTGCAGGAATTCGCCACTCTATCTTTCAGGAAACCCGATAGTTAAACTATCAGCATCCTTCCTTCCTCTCGGTCGATTTCCGATCCCACCATGACCGACAAAGATACCTCCCTCCCATCCCTCGACTGCATGCGTGTTTTCCGCACATGCGGAAATTGTATTGCGATCGTTGGGTTGTTTTGGTTTTTGTCTGCGATCGCTGCGGCCGAACCCGCTGAACCGTTGTCGCCGACGGAAGCACTGCCCGCGGTTCGCTTTGAACTCGATGTTCAACCGATCCTGACAGCGCGGGGGTGCAACTCTGGACCATGCCATGGCAAATCCCGGGGGCAGAATGGTTTTGCATTGTCGCTCCTCGGGTTCGATGCCGACATGGACTATCGATCGATCGTGACCGATGCGAGGGGACGACGTGTATCACCCGCAGCTCCGAGCGACAGTCTCCTTCTCCAGAAGGCAACTGGGTTGTTGCCTCATGGCGGCGGCATACGATTCCAACCCGATAGCGAAGACTACGCCATCCTGCATCGTTGGATCCAAACAGGCTTTGCAAGGACGAGTGATGCCGATCCCATTTTGAAATCGGTTTCGATTCAACCCGATCCGCGATCGCTTGCACCGGGCGAGGAAGTCCATCTGATCGTGAGTGCCCATTACTCAGACGGTTCGGCGCGCGATGTCACCAAGTCGAGTGCCTTTCAATCCAACGAACCTGCGATCGTGCGAGTCTATGACGACGGCAAAATCCGCGCAGGCGAGTTGCCTGGCGAGGCGACCATCATGGCACGCTACATGGGAAACATCGCAACCTGGAGTTCCGCCATTCCGCGGCCCGAACCGGTCGCACCAGAAGTGTATGCAAATTTGCCTCGCCGCAACTTTATTGACGATGCGGTCTACAATCGACTTCAGCAACTGCGCATCGTGCCCAGTGCTCCCGCATCCGACACGCAGTTCCTGCGGCGAGCGACGTTAGACGTCATCGGACGACTCCCAACCGTCGACGAAACGGTCGCGTTCCTGCGCAGCGATGATCCCAATAAGCGAGAGGCATTGGTCGACCGATTGCTCGACATGCCTGAGTATGCCGATTGTTGGGCGAACAAGTGGGCCGATCTTTTGCGACCCAACCCGTATCGAGTCGGTATCAAAGCGGTGATCAGCCTCGACGGTTGGATTCGAGATGCGTTTCGCCAGAACATGTCTCACGATCGCTTTGTTCGGGAACTGTTGACCGCCAAGGGGAGCACATGGCGAAATGGAGCCGTGACCGTGTTCCGCGATCGACGTGAGCCCGACGAAATCGTGACCATCGCCAGTCAACTGTTCATGGGGGTTCGATTGGAATGCGCGAAATGCCACCAGCATCCATTCGAAGTCTATGGACAAAAGGATTTTTATTCCCTCGCCGCTTTCTTCGCCAAGGTTGGCTACAAGGGAGTCGGCCTCTCCCCTCCGATCTCCGGCGGAGAAGAGGTGATCCTGGTGCGAGGCAGCGGTGTTGTCAAACATCCTCTCACTGGACAGGCCTTGCCTCCCACGACGCTGCGTGGAGCCACCGTCGAGATCAGCGAAGGAGACGATCCTCGCGACGCGCTGGTCGATTGGCTTACCAGCCCATCTCATCCGACCTTCGCCCACGTAGCGGTCAACCGGATGTGGGCGGAATTGTTCGGAGTCGGCATCGTCGACCCAGTAGATGATTTTCGAGCGACAAATCCGCCGAGCAACCCGGCATTGATCGATGCCCTTGCAAACCATTTTCGAGAGGTGGGTTTTGATAACAAGAAGATGCTCCGAAGTATCTTGCTATCGCAAGTCTACTCATTGGACAGCGCACCGAATGCGACGAACGCGGCCGACAATCGCAATTTCTCTCGCCACTATCGGCAGCGATTGAGGGCAGAGGTGCTGGCCGATTCGATTGCTCAAGCGACCGAAACCTCGCATAAGTTTTCAGGGCTTCCCGCTGGGACGCGAGCGATGCAGTTGTGGACGCATCGGACCGAGTCGGAACTGCTCGACGCGTTTGGGCGCCCCGACCCCAATCAGGATCCACCCTGCGAACGGATCCCTGAATCGACCGTGGTGCAGGCGCTCCACTTGATGAATGCACCTGCGATTGCCAGCAAGATCGCCGCCGATGAGGGACGATGTCGGCGGCTTGCTACCAGCGATCGAACCCCCGCACAAATTGTGGAAGAACTCTATTTGGCTACCTTTAGCCGATTTCCATCCTCCGAGGAATTAAAATCGCTCGAGGCGGAGTTTGCGAAACCCGATCAAGACCGTGGGGTGTTGATCCAGGATATCTTGTGGTCGATATTGAATTCACCCGAGTTTACGCACAAGGATTGAATCATGCTCAGACGCAATTGGTTGCAATTGGGGATTGCCGGACTGGCTGGAGGTGGGCTCAGCGGCCTGCTGCGGCTCCGCGCTGCAAACGCTGGGGAATCGGGAGTAAAGAAGCCTAGCAGTTGCATCTTGATTTGGATGGATGGCGGTCCGACCCACTTCGAAACATTCGATCCCAAGCCCGACGCACCGGTCGAGATCCGCGGAGATTTTCGTCCGATCTCGACCAGTGTTCCCGGAACGATCATCAGCGAGCATCTGCCGCAGTTGGCTCAGATCGCGCACAAGGTTGCGATCGTCCGATCGGTTCGGCACAATCAGGGGAACCATGGAGCAGGCAACCACTACATGATGACCGGTGCACCTCCGCGAATTCCGGTGGGATGCGGAGCGTTCGTCAGTTTCCATCCGAGCATGGGGTCGGTGGCTGCCAAGGAGCGTTCGGCACCGCATGGACTGCCCCCTTATTTTTCGATGCCGAGCATGTCTCGCTCGGGCGGCCCCAACTTTTTGGGAGCCAAATACGCTCCCTTTGTTGTCGGTGGGGATCCGAACAACAAACATTTTCAAGTGCGGGATGTCGAGTTGCCCAACGGAATCGGCGAAGACCGCTTTCGATCGCGCCGCGACCTGCGACATCTGGTCGATCGATTGCCTCGCTTCAGCGATCCCGCAACTGCCGATCCAGCGATCGCAGTCGACGAGTTCTACACGCAAGCCATCGAACTGGTTACAACACCCGAGGCACAAAAGGCACTCGATTTAGCTTCTGAGCCGGACGCAGTGCGCGATGCGTATGGCCGCAACAGTTTCGGACAACGCGCTCTGCTGGCTCGTCGATTGGTCGAAGCGGGTGTACCGTTTGTGACCCTTTACGATGGTGGATGGGATCATCATGCGGATCTTTTCGGTGCCCTGGAGAAGCGATTGCCCTCGTGGGACCAAACCGTTGCGACTCTGATCAATGATCTCGACGCACGCGGTTTACTTGAAACCACCATGGTGATCGCACTCGGGGAATTCGGACGAACGCCGACCATCAGCACGTTGCCCGGGCAGAGCAAGCCTGGACGCGATCACTGGGCCAGCGCGATGTCGATCTTGTTTGCAGGTGGTGGCACACCAGGAGGGCAAGTGGTCGGAGCGACCGATCGACAGGGGCATTCGGCGGTCGAACGGATTTTGTCCCCAGAGAATTTCGTTTCGACGGTCTATCTCAAACTCGGTATCGATCCGAATACGATCTACTACACGCCAGCAGGTCGCCCAACGCACTTAGTGAGCGATCCCACTCCTATCAGCGAATTGATGTAAAGCAACGATTTGATGAGATCGCTGGCACTTGCTTTTGGATTCTGTTGTGGATGGATGGGCCAATGTGCCGGTCAAGGGCTCGAGGGAACGAAGATCTTTCCGATGGGGGGACAACGGGGTGTCGAAGCCAGCATTGAAGTGCAGGGCAAGAACGAACCCTGGCCTATCAATGCATGGTCAAGCCATCCCGGGATCACATGGAAAGCCCTAGAAGCCAAAGGGAAAATGTCGGTGGTAATTGCACCCGATACGCCTCCCGGACTAGCCTACGTTCGCTTTTATGATCCGCAAAGCGCGTCGACTCTGCTGCCGTTCATGGTCGGAGACAGCCCGATCGTCATCGACGCGGAACCCAACGATGCCTACCGTCAGCCGCAGCAGGTGGCCGGTGCCAAATGGATGTTCCACGGGACCCTTCAGAAGTCTGGCGATGTTGATCATCTCGGGATCCCGATGAAGCAGGGGGAGCGATGGTGGTTTGCTCTGGAGGCAAATCGATCATTGCGTTCTCCGATGGATGGCAATTTGCAGATCCTCGATGCCAAGGGGAGCATCCTCGCACAGAATCTCGACCGGTTCGGATTGGATCCAGCGATCCTTTGGGTTTGTCCCAAAGAGGAAGTCGTATCGGTGCGTGTTTTTGCGTTTCCCGAAACACCCGATAGCACGATTGGCTATGCAGGTGGCGATACGTTTCGATATGTGTTGCATGGGATGCAGGGAGCCTCCACCGCATGGGACGATTTACAACGCGATGCAGTAGCCATCATCGAGCCCAGCGATCGCACGGCACCGACGATTGCAGGACCTGCTTCATCGAAGCTTGCTTACTGGGGAGCTTTTGAATCCAAGGGTGATGAGGATGCCATCGCAGTTGAAACCGTGCAAGCGGGGCATTGGCGGGTTGCTGCTCACTCGATCGAAGTGGGTTCTGATGCAGATCTAGTCCTGGAGATTCTCGATGGCAATGGAAAGAGTCTTGCAAAGCAGGGAGATTCGGGCGAAATCAAGGATCCGGTCCTTAAGGATCAAATGAAGGCACCGGGTAAATACATGATCGTCGTACGCGATTTGCATCGTGCGTTTGGCGAGAATCATCGGTATCGAATCGAATTGGTCGATGAACGTCCGAGTGTTCTGGGAACCATTGCAAAGGATGTTTTTCTTGGCGAGGTCGGCAAGCCGATCGAGATGGAGATCGCACTTGAACGAACGTATGAGTGCGCTGATGAAGCGACTCTACGCTTGGAGGGATTGCCTGAAGGAGTCACATGCGAGCCGGTCGTCTCCCGTTCGGGGGATGACTCGGCAAAGAAAGCCGTGTTGAAAGTAAATGCGAGTCAGCCATGTACGATCCCTGTTCGGGTTCGCATTGAGCAGGCGGGCCGCGCAGAGGCGGACTATGCCCTCAGCGGTCCGCACCGGCAATCGCATCTCTGGTTGATCGCCAAACCATCGCCGTAGTTCCTGCAAAAGGTGTCAGGTACCGTTTTTAACTTCTTGAGTTAGGTAAGCGTGTGATTCCAAGGATAGCTGGGGAGCCTATCGAATCCCACGCCCGTCGCAAAGCCTCCGAGCGTGCCACCCGATATCTGATCGTCGCCCCGCGTGGACAAGCCATGTGGTGGCGGCGTTGCGAGGGGCTTGGCTC
>CAYXFO010000060.1:10132-15000 GCA_964464255.1 uncultured Pirellula sp. | reverse complement strand
TCGTCCATTCCCGGTGGATCGGACATCGATTCAGGGTTCGAATTGATGAATTCGGATTCTTGATCCATAGTATTTGATTCGCGTTACAGAGAGCCCTAGGCAGTTTGCCGAGCCCCCCGCTGCTCCTCGCGAGCCATGCCGACCTTGAATGCCTCGAAAATACGGGACAATCCAGACGCCACCAAATCCTGCATGTGGCGAATTCGATTGTGGATGGCAGCCATTGCCATGACCAACGGGATCGCGATGGTCAAACCGATAGCGGTCGTCTCGAGTGCCACGCGGATGTCACCTGCCAAGTCAGTTGGGTTGACGTTCGTTGCCGATGCCAACTTGCCGAACGCACCCATCATCCCGACCACCGTCCCAAACAACCCGAGCATGGGTGCTGTCTTAATCACGGTGACGATCCAAGCGATGCTGTAATCGAGATCCGCGATCACATCACGCTGGAATCGGTCCAAGGTCAATTGCTTGAGTTTCTGATAGCCGACGGAACGATTCTTGCAAGCGTAGGATACCAGCATCGGCAGAGCTCGTTTATTTCCCTCGCAACGATCCTGCACGGCATTGAAGTTTCCTCGCCGTAAATCCTCTTCGATGGAGTCGATGAAATCGTCCTGTGCCGCCTCGGTCTTGTACCGCTTGGCATTCACCCGCGCGAGGACTAGGAACACATAGTATGCCCCCCAAAGTGCGACGGCAGCCAACGCCAGATAGGATAGATTCCCGACGACGTTGAAAATCTTCGAAAAATCGGAGGACTGCGCCAGGAGCAACGCCTGGGACACCTCATACAACCGCAGGTTAAACAGGAATTCCATGAATGAAAATAGGCTCAAAAAAGGGAACCGGAAAAACCAAAAAAGTAGCGATCGCCGGCCGGATGCGAAGAGGGGATCACGCCACCGCCTTACCGGCCTATGATACCCTCCTAGAGTTCATTTGCGCACTCGTTTCCGCAAAAACGTCAGCGCAGCCACCTGCGACCCCGCTGTCACTAAGGCAACATGACCGATTCTCCACCATCTTTGGTGAAAAGGGCCCGAAGTGTCTCCGGATCGATCAAGGCCGTGAGGAACCGGACGGAACCATCAAACATAACGACATTCGCTCCTGCTCCCGGCGGCATCCAGGAACCATCGGGATAGGCGTCGATGTCCAGATCTTCCGGTTTCGTCCATGGCACTGCTACTTCCCCACCCGCTTCGACCACAGCGATCGTGTTGGAGGTTCCGTCCGTGATGTCCCGCATTCTCAGGACATCCTCCGGCCACCCGGTATCTTCACCATGAGGCAACAAATAGGCCGTATGACCGGGAAGGGTAACGACTCTCGGATTTGCATACACTGCTGGCATTCGTTCCAGCAACTTCATGTTGTGCTCCGAATCCCAAGGTTCATCGAGATGGAACTCGTTGTACAGTGCCTGCTCTCCGAGGAACGGTAGAATCTTGACTCGCCAACTCAAAAGCGGTTTGCCGTCCACACTCTTATCAATTCGGGCAGGAAACTTTCTGTAAGCGCTATCGTAGTTGAGAAGCCCAAGAGCAATCTGTTTCAGGTTGTTTGACGAAGACATCCTCCGGGCTGCCTCGCGAGCTGCCTGAACCGCTGGCAACAGCAAGCCGGTCATTACACCGATGGTTCCGTAATTGGACATCATCGAGTTGGCAACCTTCAGATGGATGCGATCATCCTCCACCGTCCATAGCTCCTCCGACTCGATCACACCCTGCATCCGCTCCGAGTAGCTCGCGATGGCTTCTCGCATCGCATCGGACATGCTTGCGTCGCGATTGACTTCGGTTTCGATCCCCTCGCGCATCATGCGAACCCCTTCCGATCGAAGATGGTTCATGCTGTCCATGAGGGAGTCTGCATTCGGGCCGCTCGAAGCTCCTACACTTACATTCAAGGCCTCCGCCGACATGGGACGGACCTCGACCAAAACGTTCTCGATCAAGCCAATCATGTTCGCGATTTCTTCTTGCATCGACTCGGGAATAGTCGGAGCGGCTTGTTCGTAGGCAGCGCTCGCAGCATCGCGAATCTTGGCAAAGTTCAAGGCCATCCGGATAGGAGCTTCGCTTGCTTGAACCAACTGCACCGTAGGACCGCCCGTTTGAATGCGTTGGCTCATCATCCGTCGAAGTGTCCCCTCGGTACCCACCAATACGCGGCGGTCCTCCTTCTGCATCACGCGAATCTCAGGGAACTCAATCAACTCGCGAAATCGAAGCGACTCATCCTTGGGTGAAACCTGGACAGGGCTCGCCATCGAATCAGCAAGGTCCGCGATATCCATGTCTTCATTGAAACGGATCGAGAATCCTACCTCCGGCATCGGGCTGGGCATCCCGACCGTCACATCGACCGAATCGACTTGATCGAGCGGGAAGCCCAACTGCTCTTGGCAGGCCACGTTTGCAATCTCCCAAGGAATCAACTCCCCCTCCTTGCTTTCGCGCATCGCTTTCATGTCGATGGAGAAAACAGCGATGGAGTCGGAGGGAATATCGCCGTAGCGAACCGGCGGATCCGCGCCCCAAACGCAGTGTGCAAGAAGCAGCGCGAAGGGAGCAAAAGCGAGCCGACTTGAAGACAAAAACAACGTGCTGGGATGCCAAACCATCGGAGACCTCTGCGGGAAAAGCGACGCGAGCAGGAATTCGTAAGTCCGTAGTGTCGAGCCTGCGAAATGCCAGATCAACCCCGCGCCTGACCATTTCTTGCAATATTTATAACCCCTACAAACCGCACAGTTTCCACCGTCCGCTTCGCAATCTCCCTCCTTCTGACCACAAACCAGCGAACCCTTGAAGAGGATAAGGTAAGATTCGTCGGTTAAATAAAATTCGCCGATCAGTCCTTCCGTCCTCATCAGGCAAGCTGTTCAGGAAATACTCATGCGCAAGACCAAATCTGCTGGCGACGAAATTGTCATGATGGACCGCAGATCAACGAAGGATCGACGAACAGAAACCCGTGCAAAAGCCACCAAAGCAGTTGCTTCGAAAGAGGTTGCTCCGAAGTCGGCGGCAGTCAAGGCTACCACACCGAAATCGAATATCTCCAAGCTATCTGAGTCCAGCGTCAAGCCCAACAGCGACCGCCGCAACCCCTCAGACCGAAGACACCGGGAACCGATGCCGGAGAACATGGCCAAACTGATCGCGGAAGAAAAGCGAAAGGTCCGGGTCCAACGCCGTCGCCAAATCGACCCGACCACCTGCGAACGCGATTACTCCGGTGATGAAATCGCCTTCATGCAAGCCATGGACGAATACAAGCGAAAGAATGGTCGCATGTTCCCAACCTGCAGCGAAATTCTCGAGGTCGTGCGATCGATCGGTTACGTGAAGACTTCGTTCGATGAGCCAACCCCTCCTCTGCCATCCGACGATTGATCACTCCCGCGATCACTCCCGCCAGTAGGCCGAAGGACCATCGTTGCGATAAACCACCGACATCTCGGGGGTCTCATACGCTGCCCCGTTGCGAGCGAGGGACTCGACCCCTCCAATCACCATCCCCGATGTCAACAAGGTCCGCTCCACCGGATAGGGAGAGCGACCCGTGAGCACTAAACTCTCAATGTGCCTCGCCAATGGATTGAAGAAATCGGCGGTGGTCGAACCGTGCGTCGGCATCGGCAAATACATCTGGCAAGAAATGATCTCGCCGTTGTCGGATCGCATCCCCGCATAGTTGAAGTCTTGGATCGGGCAGAGGAACATCGTTGTTCGAAACCCGTCACGATGCTCGATGAAGTAGGCGATCACTCCCGGCATCGTGGCTTTAGCCCACTCATACGTCACCGGAGCCGTTGGGAAACCACCATCAACCGGCAGATTATGGCTTCGCGTGAGCGCTGCCACCAATAACCTTCGGGTGTCGTCCCGTCCCGGTTTCTCCATCTCCTCCCAGACCTTCTCGCCCCGCAGAGCGGTCACCGAACGAATCCCGACCTCGCCTCCCTTGCGCCGCTCGGACATGCACTGCGCAGTCTCCAGTCCGTGAAAGTCGTAGCTGTCGACACCCCCATAACATGCGCAGACACTTTCCTTGAGGGGCGTATCGATCGGCATATCGATCGATGGAAAACGCCATGTCACCGGCAATGAAGAGCCCGCGAGAAACGGAAACCCGAGCCGCTTCGCATCGTCGACCATCTCGCGGCATTCGTTCCACTGGGTTGAAAGATGCTTGTCGTTAAAGACCGGAACGCTTCGCCCACTGGCTTCAAAGACTTTGACGACTTGCTTGAACCAATCGTAGCGCGGGTAGCGAGTTTGCCCCTTCTCGTTCTTCGGATAATCTCCGTGCTCGGCGATGATGACCACGCCATCGACCGCCAGTTTCGATGTCCCGAGTGTCAATGCGTCCGCGATCGATGGATACTCCTTCAATCCGTACTTGCTGATCCGATGCTGCGCGAGATCTCCATCTTTGATCTTCTGCTCGATGTAAACCGACGCCACATCGAACCGAGGTGCCTGCCATCGACCGCCCCATGTGTATCCCATGCAGTGGCGATCCAGGAAATGCTGCGCATGGGAATGACGATAGACCACCGTCCCAAGGAATGCGATCCTCTTGCGCGGTGCATCATCGGCTGCAACAAGGGGCTTTGCTCCAGAGGCCGTAAAGGATGCGGCCGAGGCTGCAGCACCGGAAGCGATGAGAAAATGACGGCGATCGATCATGGCGGGATTCTCCAAGCTGAGAATGAACTAGGAAGGGAGTTTCGTTGCAGGCTTCGTTGCATCTGAGTCGCTGGGCCAGAAAAAATAGATGGCGATCAACGGGAACAGGGGGAGCACACTGATAATAAACAATCCCAAATCATAGTTGCCCGTGCGTTC
>CAYXFO010000060.1:0-10032 GCA_964464255.1 uncultured Pirellula sp. | reverse complement strand
ACCGCAGCGATCGATGCGAAAAGAAATACCCCCAGCGACAGAGACAGCAACCGCGAGGACTTGATCGACCAACCTCGATGGGCCATCGCCAGTGCCAGGACACCCGAAGCGAAACAACCTATATCGGTGAAGATGTACCAGAGGGAATTGAAGATCAGCGTTTGCCGCTCGCTGAATCCATAATTTTCACGCATGATCAACGGCAACCACGCGCGGACCAATTGCCACATGGTGTTGATGCTGATGACAAACAACACAACGATGACAAACTGACGCGTGAAGATCGCCTCCCACCAAGGATCGATAGCGCCGGGATTGTCTTCCTGGCGAGATTCCGGATGTTGAATCACAAGATCCTTGTCGCGAACCACATACAACCACAAGAACACCCACGTCGCTCCGACGATGGCGATTCCTTGAAAACCAAAACGCCAGCTTCCCGGCTCCGGAGTGAGAATCGCGAGCATCACCAACGGGGTCAGGATCGCGCCGATCGATGTCCCGCTCTGCAACACACTGTTCCCCATCGCTCGCCCCCGCCGACTCAAGAGGGCCTGCGTGGTCTTCAAACCGCACGGCCAATGGGCGGATTCGAAGAAGCCGAGCAGGAGCCTGCACCAATAGAGTTCCTCATAGTTGCGAGCCCAACCGGTCAGGAAACCCATTAGGGACCAACCCAAAAGTCCGATCGGATAGATCCAGCGAACCGAGATGCGATCGACTAGAAACCCCCAAAGAAGGGTGCCAAGGGCAAAGCTAAACCCAAAGATCGCTTCGACATTTCCATATTGAACCGAGCCGAGCTTGAACTCCTCCTTGATTCGAGGTGCAGCCACAGCCAACGTTTGGCGGTCCATGTAGTTGACCGCCGATGCGAGCAGCAGGAGAAGACAAACAGCGATGACACGCGAACGTGGGATCGATCCGTCTTCTATTTTTGGGAACAGCACAAAGAACTCCGATAACACTCCGAGAGTGATCTACCAATAACGCTCGACCACGTAATGGCCAGCCTCTGATCGCTTGTGCTTGCGCATGCCCCGAACATTGAGCATCGCCTCGACATCGTCGAGCATTTGCGGATTGCCACACATCATGACGGCGCTGTTCTCCGGCGACAGGGGTTCGCCCGCCAACTCCTCGAGCTTGCCTGTCTCGATGGCGGTGGTGATCCGGCCGGAAAGCCCGCTGCTGTGCTCGGCTCGCGATACAACAGGAATCGTCTTGAATCGTCCTGCATGCGTTCGCGCGTAGGACTCCAGCTCCTCGGTATACGCCAGATCGGTCGGATACCGCACGCCATGCACCACCACGATCTTCTTGTACGTCTCCCAAATCTTTTTTTCTCGAAGCATGGCGATGTATGGAGCCAGGCCCGTACCGGTCCCGAGCAACCAGATGCACTCGGCTGCAGGCGTATGATCGAGCGTAAAGCCACCGGTCGCTTTCATCGACACATCGATCGGATCACCGTCCTTCATTGCCCAGAGTCTAGGTGTCAATTCGCCGTCATCGACCCGAACGATGAAGAACTCCAACATGTCCGAGTGGGGAGAGGCAACGGAATAGGGTCGATGCAAATGCTTATCCTCGAGCGGCATTCCGACCTGAAGGAATTGCCCGCACGAGAAGGGGGTCACTCCGGGACAATCGATGAACAATGTAAACAAGCCGTCGTACCAGACATGCTTGCGCGCAATCCGACCATTGATCCATTGCAACGCCATGGCGAGAGTCTCCCATCGAATTCGGAACGGGACGTATCGTGGATGATGAATCCCCGATCATAGCAGATGCGCATCGGCCAGTGGTGCAGCAAGACCCGCATTGAAAAACCGATCCGGTCACGCCGAGCCGTTCACTTTTCCTCCCAATCGGTCGCCTCGGCTCGCCACAGGGCATCCAGATCGACCTGTTGGGCCTCCGCAGATTTCTCGATATTCTCCCGTTCATGCAGGATCAATCGGGTGAGTTGCTCGCGGGTGTCGTTGATGAGGGCTAGTAAGCCATTGAGCATATGGGTTCCGTGCCATTCACCGGCGGCAAACCCGCGAACCGCTTCCGCTTTCAAGTTCGCCAACTCGCGTTGCATGCGGATGAGGTTCCCCAAATCGAGTTTGGAGGAAACCTCCGTGTTGAGGGCCGATTGCTCGATGGCGATCACCCGCGTCATGAATTCGGCGAAACGGCCTTCTCGCTCGCTGCGCCGGTGCTCTGCATACCATTGATACAGGAAGAATAGCGCACCTAGGACAGTGGCTACGATCGCCAACAGATTCTCCATGTAATCGATCACATCGCTCGCGATTAGAGCCTTGTTGCGATTGCGGTATTGTTCCACCCCCGGATGCGATTCGTATTCGGTTGGCAAGTCGAACGTCTTGGTGTCGAGGTCCAGCCCAGTGTTGCGGGAAACGTCGGAATCGAAGATAGCTTTCAGAAGCCGTTGGACCGATTCGTTGGACTCCCCCGTATGCGCAGTCAACAACATGCGGGAACCAAGTGTACGCAAATCACGATCGGGAACCTTTTGGGTGACGCTGTAGGTGTACGCGGGAATCGTGCACTCCGAGACCAGCGATCGATTGAGTTCGTCTCGCTCCGACTCTTTCAGCTCCCTAGAACCCGAAGCGCTGAAGGCTTTCGCATACGGAACCTCAACAAGACGATATCCCTTCTTGTCCACGAGCTTGTCCACGATCGGTGATGGGACCATCGACACATGAAAGATCGCATCCGGCAAAGCATCGTCTGAAGCCTGCAATACGTCGTCCAGGCTCGCGAAACCAAGCGCCTGGTCAATTTCTAAACCAACGAAATCCAATAAGTTCTCCGCGAGGACGTGCGTGCCGCTCGATGGGGAATCGATGAAGACTCGCTTACCGCGAAGCTCATTCCAATCCTTTTCGTCGATTGAGTCTTTCAAACTCTCTTTGACCAAAACATGCAGAGGTTCCATTTGCAGTGCAGCCAATTGCGTTACGTGCGTTCGCAAACCGAGTTTTAGTCCTCCTTGAACCAACGCCAGATCGATCTTCCTTTCATTGAGCCAATCGAGCGATTGCTCGGAACCCTCCGATGGAGTTACATTCAATTCGATCCGATGCTTGCGAAGTTGCTCTTTGAGCTTTGAGACCATTTGAAAACGAGCACTCGCCTCCTTTCCCGCCGAGATGCGCAGACGAAGTACCGGGTCCATGCGCCATGGCCCCCATATCCAGACGCCGAACCCGATAAACGCGAGGGCTGCCAGCAGAAGAAGCGCCTCCCGCAGTCGACTCGGTTTCGATGTCTTGGCCGGGTCCATTGGCGTATTAGTAGTGGGGCGGGATTTCATCTTCGGGACGTCGTGGTTCTCGATTCAAATCTCGGATCGCCCGAAAATCGCTCGCCAAGCATCGGAGTTCGCGTTCCAGCAACTCGATCCGGCGTGACTGGTCCACGACGATCTTGTCCAAGTCCTGAACCGTGCGCTGCAGATGGGTGAAGAGTGTTTCCAGTTCGGTCAGTCGCGTTTCCGCGGAGGGTGGTTGGGAATTCATATCCGTATCTTAAAGCGGTTTCGTCGCTGATAGTAGTCGTCTGGTAGCTGCCCCCTGCCGCTTTCCAAACGGCTACACTGAGCCAACGAACATTCAACTTATTTGAAAACGCTATGAATCATCCCGTTCCCCCGATCCGTATCCGCACCGCCACCGGCGAATCGATCCAATCGCACGGAAAGTTTGTCCTCTATTGGATGACCGCTTTTCGGAGGCTCCACTCGAATTTCGCACTTCAACGAGCCGTTGAACTGGCGGTCCAACTGCAGCGTCCCCTGCTGATTCTCGAGGCCCTTCGGGTCAGCTATCCATGGGCCAGCGATCGATTTCATCAATTCATCATCGACGGCATGCGCGATAACGCTCGCGAAGTGGCTGGCACCCTCGCGGGCTACTTGGCCTACGTCGAACCCAGTCGCGGCGATGGCCATCCGCTGGCCCAAACGCTTGCCGAACAAGCAAGCGCGGTGGTCACCGACGACTTCCCATGCTTCTTTCATCCCACGATGGTTCAACGTGTTGTGCGAAAATGGAAAGCCTATGTCGAACTGGTCGACAGCAACGGCATCCTCCCGATTCATGCCGCCGATCGAACCTTCACCGTCGCCCATTCCTATCGACGGCACATGCAGAAGTCGATCGCGGCCGATACTCCGGTATTTCCCGCAGACGACCCGCTCGACCATCCTCAATTACCACCCTGGAAGGGAAAGGCTGCAGCGCTTGCACCCCGGTGGAAATTCTTGAGTCCTACCGAATTGGACCGACTCGACCTGTCTCCGCTACCGATCGATCACAGCGTTGCACCGACCGCAGAACGTGGAGGTCGCGTCGCCGCACTGCAGTGCATGCAACGTTTTGTTTCGCAACGACTCGACAACTACAGCGAAGCTCGCAACGAACCGGAGATGCAAGGCTCGAGCAACCTCTCTCCCTATATGCACTTTGGACATATCAGCCCGCACGAAGTGTTTCAACAGGTGACGCAGGCCAATCCGAAATGGTCGCTCGACAAAATCGGAAAACCCAACGGCAAGATGACCGGCTTCTGGAAACTGGGTGAGAATATCGAAGCGTTCATGGATCAATTGATGACCTGGCGCGAGATCGGTTTCAACATGTGCGCTCGCGAGCCGAACTATGACCGCTACGAGTCTCTGCCGGATTGGGCGCAGGTGACCCTCGCGAAACATGCCAGCGATCCGAGACCGCATGTCTACTCGCTCGAACAATTCGATCTAGCCCAAACCTACGACTCCCTTTGGAATGCCGCGCAAACGCAATTGGTCCGCGAAGGTCGCATCCATAACTATCTGCGGATGCTGTGGGGAAAGAAGATCCTGCATTGGAGCGAGTCGCCGCAGGCCGCGCTCGACATCATGATCCACCTGAATAACAAGTATGCCCTCGATGGCCGCGACCCCAATTCCTACAGCGGGATCTTTTGGGTCCTCGGTCGATACGATCGCGCCTGGGGACCTGAACGACCCATATTCGGCAAGATCCGCTACATGACCAGCGAATCGACCCGCTCCAAGTATTCGGTCAAAGCCTACATTCAGAAATATTCGTGACCGAAATGATCGCTGCCCTCATCTATCCCCACCAGCTCTTTCCCGATGCATCCTGGCTGCGCGGGGTCGATCGCGTCTATCTCGTCGAGGATCCCCTCTTCTTCACCCAGTATCCGTTCCATCGCCAAAAACTGATGCTGCATCGAGCATCGATGCGATGGTACGCCGATCGGCTGCAAAAAAAGAAATGGGATGTCCACTATGTCGAAGCCGCTCAACTGAAAACCAGCAGCGATATCGCCAAGAGATTGAAGAGCGACGCTGTTTCAAACGTTCGAGCCATCGACCCCGAGGATTTCAATCTCGATCGTCGCGTACGAAACGCTTGCAGCCGAAACGGCATGGAATGGAACAGCATCCCCGACCCCCACTTCCTAACCCCAGTCGAAGCGATCGACGCCTTTGTCAAAAACAAGAAGAAGCTCTTCTTCACTCAGTTCTACATCGAACAACGGAAACGATTGGATGTTCTGATCGATAAAGCGGAAAAACCGATCGGAGGCAAATGGAGCTTCGATACCGAGAACCGACGCCGACTCCCCGCTGACGAAGTCCCACCCGACATCCATTGGCCCAAGGAAGATGCTTATGCCACCGAAGCAAGGAGATATGTCGAAAAGCATTTTCCCCGCGCTCTAGGGGATCGCGGTCCGCTTCTTTATCCAGCGAATACAACCGCAGCCCAGAAGCACCTTCGACAATTCATCGAGGAGCGATTGCAGTGGTTCGGCGACTATGAAGATGCGATCAGCCGTGAACATCGGTTCGTTTTCCACTCGGTCCTCACCCCGATGCTCAACATCGGATTGATCTCCCCCGAAGAGATCGTCGCAGCCGCTCTCGAGCAGTCGCAGGATATCCCACTCAATGCGCTCGAAGGGTTCGTTCGACAAGTCATCGGCTGGCGCGAGTACATCCGCTTGGTGTATCGCACGTTGGGTGTGGCGCAACGAACACGTAATTATTGGTCCCACTCGCGCGCTATACCCGCTTCGTTCTATGACGGCACGACTGGTATCGAACCCGTCGATCACACCATCCGCGCCGTCCTGCGCAATGGGTACTGCCACCATATCGAACGGCTCATGATCCTCGGCAACTTCATGCTCCTGTGCGAATTCCACCCCGATGCCATTTACCAATGGTTCATGGAAATGTTCGTCGACGCCTACGATTGGGTCATGGTCCCCAACGTCTACGGGATGAGCCAACATGCCGATGGAGGGATGATCACCACCAAGCCGTATATCAGCGGATCAAGCTATGTGCTCAAGATGAGCGATTTCAAGAAAGGACCCTGGTGCGAGTTATGGGACTCCCTGTATTGGCGGTTCATCGACAGACACCGATCCTTTTTCGAATCCAACCCGCGTATGAAGGTCATGACCGGACAGTTGGATCGCATGGGGGACAAGCTGACGGCGCACCGTCTCCGGGCCCAAACCTACCTAGAAAGTTTGGCGTGACAGGCGCTCGGCGATCGGTTACTATTTAGCCCTTGGAAAATATTAGGTTTTTCGCTTCCCCTCTGGTGTTGGACCCGCATGTCAGAAACCCTTAATCCGACTTCGGCAACCCCGTCGATTTCCGCCTCTGCCACCGGACACTTATCCATTCCCGAAGAGGCCCAGCCGATCCGAATCTACTGGATCTACGCCCTCTCGCTCGGGATGGTCCATGTCCTGAGTTTGCTAGCATTGGCACCTTCGTTGTTCAGTGTCAGCGGATTGGTCGTGCTGATTGTGACCCATATTTTGTTCGACGGTTTGGGAGTTTCGATCGGCTACCATCGACTCTTGACGCATCGAGGGTTTCAGTGCCCGCGGTGGTTGGAGCATCTGTTTGCGATTCTGGGTATTTGCACGTTGCAGGATTCCCCTGCGCGGTGGGTGGCGGTTCACCGCATGCATCATCAGCACAGCGATCATCAACCCGACCCCCACACGCCGCTGGTCACGTTCTTCTGGGGGCATGTGGGATGGTTGTTGGTGGTGGATCGCCGTCACGACAGCGTCTTTCACTTTGAACGCTACGTTCGCGATATGCTGCATGATCGTTTCTACTTTGCCATGGAAAAATATCTCGGCTGGCTTTGGATTTATATTGGCCATGCGGCGATCATCACCGGGCTTGGGTACGGATTCGGTTTGCTGTGGGGATTGTCGCAAGGGGAGGCTGGTTGGTTAGCTTTGTCGTGGTTGGTGTGGGGAGTATTCTTGCGAACGGTTTTCACCTTGCATGTCACCTGGGCCGTTAACTCGGTATGTCATACATGGGGATATCGGAACTATGAGACGCGCGACAACAGCCGCAACTCGTGGTGGGTCGCCTATCTAACCTTCGGCGAGGGTTGGCACAACAACCATCACGCCGATCAGCGAAGTGCACGCCACGGTCACAAGTGGTACGAGTTCGATGCGTCCTGGTGGACGATTCGAACGCTCGAGCGAATGGGTTTGGCGTGGGACGTCATCGGTCCCAAGCCTCAGATTCAGCTTGCGATCGACCGAGGTAGTTCGTCGGAAGACGAATAGGTTATGCGTTCGCTGGTATTGCCTTCCGGACCGCGTCACTGAATCATCAACAACGATGCTGTATCCCTAAGATGTTGCAGAACTGAGACGCTGTATGACGGATACGTTGCTGGTCACTGGGGGTGCAGGCTTCATCGGCGGTTGTTTTGTTCGGCAGCATGTCGCGTTAGGTCAGTATCGCATCGTCAATCTCGATCTGCTGACCTACGCAGGCAACTTGGATTCCATTCCCGTAAGCGATGGTGCCAAGCATACTTTCGTGCATGGGAACATCATCGATCGCAGGTTGGTCGATCAACTCTTGGGTCGGTATCGACCGATCGGCATCATCCACTTTGCCGCCGAATCGCATGTCGACCGTTCGATCGATGCGCCTGCAGCATTCGTTCAAACAAATGTTGTTGGAACAAGCAATCTTCTCGAAGCTTCGTTTGAGTATTACCGAGGTTTAAGCGAGGCCGAACAGGTGCGATTTCGATTTCTGCACATATCGACCGACGAGGTGTATGGTTCCCTGGGTCCGACTGGAAAATTCACGGAACAGACCCCTTACTCGCCGAACTCACCCTATTCAGCCTCCAAGGCCTCCTCGGACATGTTCGTGCGGGCCTATCGAGAAACGTATGGCTTGCCGACCCTCATCACCAACTGTTCGAACAATTACGGGCCCTATCAGTTTCCTGAGAAACTGATTCCTTTGATGATTCTGAACGCGATCGAGAACAAGCCGCTCCCGGTTTATGGCGATGGCCAGCACGTCCGCGACTGGTTGTTTGTCGAAGATCATTGCCGGGCTATCACAAGGGTTTTTGAATCGGGTCGGCTCGGGAACACGTACAACATCGGGGGGGACGAAGAGCGGAGCAATCTTCGCATGGTGGAATCGATTTGCGACTTGGTGGATGAGTTCTTGGGACGGACCCGGGGAACTTCAAAATCGTTGATTCGCTTTGTTCAAGACCGCCCGGGTCACGACCGTCGCTATGCGATCGATAACAGCAAAATTCGGAGCGAGTTGGGATGGGAGCCGAGCGTGAATTTGACCGAAGGCTTGCGCAAGACGGTGGAGTGGTATCTGCAGGAGAAAGAATGGGTGGAGCGAGTCTGCAGTGGCGAGTACCGTCGCGAGCGATTGGGGACCCGGAGATAAAGTCTTCTCTTATGTTATCGCTTGCGGCGGCTCGATTGGAGTTCTTGTCGGACCTGCCTCAAAATCCACAGGCCACCGACGATTCCGATCGCCAGCGTCGTGATTGCGATCCACTGCGGTGATGTATTCGATGCGCCGGAAACTTGCCTTGCTGGCGGGTCATCGAATCGATCGATCACGAGCAGCGGGCCTTGCTGAGCCTCTTTATTATTCGTGGCTTCGCTGACTTGGGTCGTTTTGAAACGCCACATGCGATAGAACCAACCTGATACGGAGACGCGAGTACGCGGATACCAAGCTTGAGCCTCACCTGGGATTGCATCTGCGGCATCGACTAGCAACGAGTCAGGGACTTTCAGGGTGACCAACGTCACTGGGAACTCCTTTTCAAAAACGATTGGTTCGACTGACTCGTCGTAGCGGATCGTGATGCGGCTGTTGCCGATATCGGCGAAGCCATCGAGTTGATAATAGTGATCGGCTCCGAGCCACTGCTGTTCCTCGGGATTGCGGACATCGACCCGCTGGACACGCCGCACTTCTGCGACCCCATTCACGCGATATCCCGATGATGCGGCATCCTGACCGGGAGCATCCCGTTTGCTTTTGCGAGTTTCCGCTCTCTGAATCGACTGCATCACACTCAAGGTTTGGTTATTTGCGGCTTCCTTATCCTTTGGCGTTTCGAGCCCCGCGATTTGTGCGGCATCGAATGGTTGTTTCGAGCATCCGAGCATGCTGTAAAATGCTTGGGACTCGCGAGCTGTCATCGGCTTGCCTTGCAGTCCCTCGATCGTATCGATCCAGTCGAGATTCCAGCCTCGTTTGAGCAGTGCGGTCCATCCGGCGGGAAGGGTTGGAGCGTACGATGTTGAGTCTCCGACGGTCGCAGTACTATCGCTCGATGCAGCAGACGTTTCCTCGCGCCACTGGACTGCGGGACTAATCAGCAGCGTCTTCGCCTTGGCGTTTGCAACATCGAAGGCAAGGCCCCTGGCAATAACAGGTTGACGCAACTCAGAGGTCCTTAGCCACTGCGATGGGACACGTTGCGTAATGATCATGCATGACGAGTTTGGTTCATCAGCGGGATGGGGTTCGAGCGAGCAAACATAAACCTCTTTCCATGGCCAACCGGGAAACGGCTCTTTCTCGATCGGGACCCGGCGAACTTGGGTAATCGAACCGCGGCATTCTCGAATCCGAGAATCCTTTAGCCTGCGGCCTTGTCC
>CAYXFO010000059.1:0-15202 GCA_964464255.1 uncultured Pirellula sp. | reverse complement strand
GCCTTGGCTTTGGCTCCCAGTATCAGGAACTGCACCGCTCGCGGGCCTGCACCCCAAGCGAGCTGCTCTTGGACGAAGTCAGGTATGCCAGCTTGGCCGACGCGTGTTTGGCGAACGAGTGCCAATGCATAACGGACTACATTCTCGGAAACCTCAATGCCGCGTATGAAGTCTTGAAGCGACAGAATCTCAGGACCGCTGAGTACCGGTTCAATCTCTAGCGCACCGCGACCTGTGGTGCGCCGAGCTACTTCGAACTCATCGTCAAAGGTTGGATAGGATACCCAAACCTTGAACATGAAACGGTCCTGCTGGGCTTCCGGAAGAGGATAGGTTCCTTCCTGTTCGATCGGGTTCTGCGTTGCCAATACAAAGAATGGGTTTTGCAACGCGTGGCGAACGCGGCCAACGGTGATCTGTTGTTCCTGCATCGCCTCGAGAAGCGCCGCCTGCGTCTTCGGAGGAGTCCGGTTGATTTCGTCGGCCAGGATGACGTTGGCAAACAAAGGACCCTCCATGAATCGCCGTTCCCTCGCACCTGTCGAACGATTCTCTTCGATGATCTCGGTGCCGGTGATATCCGCCGGCATCAGGTCGGGAGTGAACTGGATCCGGCTGAAGGACAAGTTCATCGTCTTGGCCAAGGTACTGATCATCAGGGTCTTTGCTAGCCCCGGCACCCCTTCGAGCAAACAGTGGCCTCTGGCGAAGATGCTGATCAGCAACTGCTCAATCACCTCCTGTTGGCCAACGATGATTTTCGAAAGCTGGGATTGGATCTGCGATCTCGCGCGCTGGAGTCGCTCCAGATCCGCTTGCGCTTGTTCGGCTACGCTCATGGGTGATATCGATTGAGGGAATAAATGCGAAAGCCTTCGCTGCTGCGGGTCATTCGCAGCCGACGCATTGTATCATGCCCAACCCCAACGGGCACCTAGCTCAAGGTTCCAAGTCCCCCAAATCGACAATCGGAGGCTGCCCTTTTCCGTAGAACTTCGTGATGTCGATCCCTTGGCGCTGCTCCTCCTCCATGAACTTGATTCGAGCTTCCAGCCGCTCGATGCGGCGCTGCATTTGAGGAATCATTTCCAGGGTGTTGTCAAACAGTTCCCGCTTGGGGACCGTGGGGTAGCCGAGATGGCGTTGCATCGCAGCGAACAGAAAAAGAAGCTCTTTGTGCCGGTTCGCCATGGCGATCTTGCCCTCTCGCAATCCGAATAGGATCGGATACTCGGGCTCTGCATCCTCCCCCAGATGCCTCTTGCGGTAGGCAACAAAGTCTTCGCTCCTCCCATAGATCAGATCGGCCAGATCCACCAAGCCGACTTGGGCTCGCACCACCAATAACCATTCATGCCACTCAGGGCTGTAGTGCGGATCTTTCGCCATCGCTGTCAGCCCGCCGTCATAGCTGAGCCGATTGCGACACAGGGCTTCGAACTGATAGAAGAAGAGACCCTGCGGATCCATCCGTTCGCTGGTCTTGTATTGGGCCTCGTACTGCAAGATCCGGACAGCAGTACGGAAATCGAATCGGCCGGTATCCTTTTCGGCCTGCTCCACCAAGAACGCTTGGAATGGAGAAAAGTAATGTTGCAAGCGGCGGATGCCGGGTGCGAGCAAGCCGGAATGCTTAAGCTCGGTCGTTAGGAAATCGATGGCCATCGGAAGCTTGGTTGTTGCCAAAACTTCGTAGCGGCAATGATGGAGCAAGTCCTGAAGCGTGATATCGTGTCCCAGCCGCTCCCAGAGAATCTCGAAAAAGTACGCTTGTTCGACGTACTCTTCTCGCGGCAACGGGCCGGACACGCAATCAGTTTCCAGCAGCCGGGACGACCCACACCTTGAGTTCGGTCAAAACGTCCGAGTGCAATTGGACCTTGACCGTATAGAGCCCCAGTTCCTTGAGAACGCCATCGAGCTTGATTTGGTCGCTGGATACCGTGAAGCCATTGGCCTTGAGGCCTGCGACGATCTCCCTCGCCCCAACGCTACCGTACAGATGCCCTTCGCTGTTGGCGTTGGCTTCGACATTGATCGACTGCTTGCCGATCTGATCTGCCAGGCTTCGAAGGGACTGCAATCGCTGCTTTTCAATCTCCATCAACTTGGCTCGGTGCTTTTCGATCATCCGCTTGTGGTGATCGTTAGCGATGATCGCTAGGCCTTCGGGCAGGAGATAATTGTTGGCATATCCTGGTTTGACTTCAACGATGTCACCCGCCTTACCCACGTGCTCAATGTTCTGGATGAGCATCAATTGGATGCCGCCGTTGGGGCCTTTGGGTAGCCGAGGGAACTGAGGGGTTCGTTTCTTGGTCGTCGTCATAATGGAATCGCTTTGGAATCGCTGAAATTCAGGTTTTTTTGGTTTGGTGTTTATATCGTTCCGAGGAACGAACTAGAAGGGCAATTCTTCTTTTTGATAGAGTGGTTCGTCGGGATGAATCTCGGGGGAGTGCATGTCATCGTGCGCCGAAGCGTACGAGTTCGACTCGGTGACGCGATTCCCTGCAGGGGCCGTAGCTTTGGGTCGATTTCCTTCACCCCCCTCTGACTTGCCCAACAGCTGCATGCGCTCGACGATCACATAGAGCTTGGAGCGTTTCTGTCCTTCCTTTTCCCAGGTATCGAGCTTGAGTCGGCCTTCGACGAAGATCGGCGAACCTTTACCGAGGTACTGGCTAACGATTTCAGCCATCCGACCGAAGAACGTTACATCGACGAAGGTGGTGTCATCGACCCACTCGCCAGCGGCGTTTTTGCGCCGATCGTTGACCGCGATCGCATTCTGGCAGACCGCCATTTTCGAAGCCGGGGTGTAGCGCAGCTCTATGTCGCGCGTCAGGTTCCCCAACAGGACAACTCGATTATAACTGGCCATGTTCTCCTCCTCGACTCAATCGTCCTTGGTCCAATCGCCGCAATTACTCTTCTTCGGTCTCCACATCTTCTTCGTCGTCTGCACCGACTGCTGCCGCCACAGGTTGACGAATCGCTTGATCGATCGGCACAACGACCTTTTCTTGTGCGTGTGCGACCAGAGCATTGATCAAACGCGGATCGACGCGGGTCACGAGGAATCGAAGCAAGCTCTCATTGAGCTGACATGCTCGGTTGAGTTCCTTGAGCTTCAGACTGTCGAGCGCGAAATACGCCAGCCAATAAGTTCCCTTGTTATGTCCTTTGATCGGGTAGGCCAATCGTTGTTCCGCCCACAAACGACTCACGAGGATCTCACCTCCCAGGTCGGTGATCAAGGATTGAACGCCACCCGCGATGCCACCCGGGTCTCGGGCATAGTGGTTGCTATCGAACAGGAACAAACACTCGTAATTTGCTTTAGTCAACGTCCAACTCCTCAACAATCAATAAAATCTATGCGAATGGTGAATCAGTATCTGGATGAATCAGTGTTTGGCGGTAGCGAATCTGCGAGAGGCCAACTGCCTTTGATTGTTTCGAGCGACCCTCAACTTCGCAAGGGTGAAAACCTCGGAACATTCAATGTTATTTGGCTCATCCTCGCCCCGCGTTGAAGCGATTCATAGCCACTTCGATCCCATCCCTGAGCCAACATCCGATCGCATCGTTAGCGGTCGCGAGAGCCGATGCGACCAGGGGTTTTTCCTGGGAATTGAATCTGCTCAGCACGAAATCGACGGTCTCCCAGCCATCCGGGGTGGAGTCGATCCCGATCCGCAACCTGGGCACATCTTGAGTCCCGAGGGAGCTTAAAATGTCGCCTAGGCCTTTTTGTCCGCCACTGGATCCGCTTCGTCGCAACCTCAGCTTGCCCAGCGGCAAGCTCAGATCGTCGCAAACTACCAGGATGTTTTCTACAGGAACCTTGTAGAACCGAGCGATTTGAGCAACCGCACGTCCGCTACAGTTCATAAAGGTTTGAGGCCAAACCAGACAGACGTCTCGACCTGCGAGAGCGCCTCGAACCAGTAGGGACTCGAATTTGGCTTGAAGGGTCGGCTTCCCCATCTGTTCATGGAGAAGGCTGATGCAGTCAAAGCCGATGTTGTGTCTCGTATTCCGATATTTGTCGCCGGGGTTTCCCAAGCCGACGACCATGCTCAGACTGGCAGGCTCGAATCCACCAGACGCCCCGGTGGCCCCAGCCATCACGAACCTGCTTCAGCAGGCTTTTCTTTGCGGATCAGCTCCGGTTCGGAGCCAGTTGTAGCTGCAGCCTCGTCCGATCCGGCAGATTGCGTTGCTACTTGGGCGACCACGACTCCCCCGGGGGTAATCGCTATCGCGCCTTCTGGCAGCTTCAATTCGTTAACATGGATCGATTGGCCGAGTTGCAACCCGCTGATGTCGCAAACCAAAAACTCTGGGATGCTCGCTGCAGGGCAGCGAATCTGGATTTCGTGCGTCACAAAACGCAATTGACCCGCGGAGCTCATCGCGCCGGGGGCTTCGCCGTAGAGGTGAACCGGAACTGGTACGTCGACCGTTTCCGACTGCGATACACGAGCGAAGTCGACGTGAATGATGTAATCGCCCATGCTGCTCCACTGAACGGCCCGCAGCAACGCCGTATCGTTCACGTCGCCCGTCATGGTCACCAACTTGGTGCCGTGCTTGATCAAACCATTGATCGTGTCCAAGGAAACTGTCAGGCAGAGGTTTTCCTCGCCGTGACCGTAGAGAATGGCTGGAATTCGCCCACTTTCGCGGATCTTGATCATTGCCCGCGATCCAGTGACGTCTCGTTTCTTAACCTCAATCGTCTCAATCATTGCCTACTGCGACCCGCTCTGAATCGATGCCTTCAAATACTAATTGTTTACCGACAACGTACCCGCCGAAAATGGCTCCCGTAGGGTTCCGGAGTATGACGATTTTGTTCGTCTTTGCAAGGGCAAATGCCCTTGTCGTTTTGTTTCCGTGGCCTATCTTGAAGTCTGGGTAATTGAGGTCTTCGAGCGTCGGCGCGGGCTTATGACGAAAAAATCACAATTTGAAACGATTGAGCCGGTTGGCGCACGGGTGCTGGTCCTCAAAGACGAGCCCAAGCGGCAAACCAAAGGGGGGATCGCCCTCCCAGATGTCGCCGAAATCCCGACGATCACCGGACGCATCGTGACGATCAGCCGTCAGGTGGAACACGACGAAGATATGCCCCTACGGCAATACGACAAGATTATCTTTCACCCCAAGAACGCCATCCCGGTCGATTTTGAGCCCGACAACCAGCTCTACGTAGTCCCGGTCGAAGATGTTGTCGCCGTGTTTCGCAAGAAACCAGCCGGTGAAGAACCATGATCGCCTCCGCATTCGGAGCATCCCCTCACACCTTTGGACGAACGCTCCGATCCTATTGCGGCGGCCTGATTGTTTACTGCTCAATCGTGATGTTCCCTGGCGCCGCTGGTCAAGCACTCGTCGCTCAAGAATCAAGCGAAAAAAAATCCGCGACCAATCCCCGCTTGGTGGAAATCCGATTCAAATCCGACCGGCCCAACCTGGTCGGTGAATTGGTGGCGGAGAACCAAAAGTACGGGCTCCTCATTCTCGATGCCTACGGTCAATTGACCGCACTCCCTCCCTCTGCGGTCGAAGGAGGAAATCCCGATCTGGCCATTGCGAGCATCCAAGAAGTGGAGGGAACGCTTACTCCCTGCCTAGCCGTCGAAGCAGCCGAGAAGGCCAAGGAGCTTATGCCGGTTGGGACAAAATCGATTGTCACCGAACACTTCGTGGTCTGCTACAACACGACCGATGTGTATGCACGATGGAACGCGAATTTGTACGAAAGGATGTACAACGGCCTACGTCGCTTTTGGAAAGAAAAAGGGGTCGATGTTCATGAGCCTCGTTTTCCGATGGTTGCCCTGATCTTTGGAACCCAAGACGAATATCTCGAGTACGCCAAACGGGACTTCCAAGGAGCGGAGAGCACCTACGGCTATTACACGCAAACCACCAACCGGCTCGCAACCTTTGACTTGACCGGTATCGAAGGAATGATTCCCGCTGGCACAAGAGTTCAACGCGAAGACCTCATCACCGAGATTTTTTCGCGGCCTCAAGCGGAGCGGCAAGTGGCTACGATCCTGCACGAAGCCTGCCACTTGATCGCGTTCAACACCGGAATCCAGAAACGCCTCGGAGACTATCCGTTATGGGTCAGCGAAGGATTTGCAACGTTCTTTGAATCGCCGGACTTCTCAAGTTCAAGCGGATGGGGAGGGACTGGCAAGGTCAACCGCTTCAACCTGATCAACCTGCGTCGCTACGCACCACAAAGGCCGGATGACTCGTTGCTTCAATTGATCGTGCGGGACGAGTTGCTCCGTCAAGGGGACACGGCGACCAATGCCTACGCGGAAAGCTGGGGCTTGACGTTCTTCCTCATCAAACGGCGGCCGAAACAATACGTCGAGTATCTGAAACTCCTTGAATCCCGACCGCTCGGCCAACCTGCAGATGCAAAACAACGCACGGCAGATTTTCGGAAATGCTTCGGTGACGACCTCGATAAACTCAACAAAGAATTTGTTCGCTTCATCAGCAGCTTGCCTTAGCTCGGTCGCTGCACCATGACCTAGCCAAAGTTTATCAACCTACCAGCGGCGGAGCCTTCGGTTTCTCTGAAGCAATGTTCTCCTTATTCTCCTTGCTCCACGAACTCTCTTGCTCTTTGGGTTTCTGATGAGTCACGATGTGGCCGACCGCTTTGGCGACATCCTTGCGGCATCCAGTACAAAACGTTGGTGGCTTGGGAATGGTCGCGCCGCAGTGCGGACATTTGAATTCGACGGAAGGCCTCGCAACTGCCTGCCACAGTCCGTTGACTTCATAAGCATAGACCCAAGGGGATTGGTCTTTTCGAATTTCGGTATTCCCCTTCACTTCGCCACGACGGATCAGCTCCAAGAGCTGGGCACCTCCGATGGGTCCTTTTTCTTCACCAACAGTGGTTCGATAAAACCATTCAGCCACGACGATCGACTCCAAAAAACGGGCGTTTGATTGTTATTTCCTCGAGCAGGAGCGACGCAAGTCGTAGTCGTTCTTTCTATTGCATCGATCCCCTGGTAAATCTCGATCTCTTTTCGTTATAACGTTCGTTCCCGTTATTTTCAATTTTTCTTTTTGGATCTTCATTTCCCGCCATCGATTATGCCCTCCGCACTCGCAATCTTTGCTCACCCAGACGATATCGAATTCGTGGCAGCCGGAACCTTGCTGCAGCTGAAAGACCTCGGCTGGGATATCCACTACATGAACGTCGCCAACGGCTGTTGCGGCTCCAACACACTTTCTGCGGAGGAAACGGCCTCGGTCCGACAACAGGAAAGTCGTCGAGCTGCGGCCTTGCTCGGAGCGACCTACCACCCATCGATCTGCAACGATCTGGAAATCGATTTCACCCAAAGCAATATTCGAAAACTTTGCGCGATCGTTCGATCGGCTCGACCCACGATTGTCCTAACCCACGCTCCAGTGGACTACATGGAGGATCATATGCAGACCTGCCGCCTCGTCCTGACTGCAGCATTCGCCCGCGGGGCACCGAACTACCCTTCAGAACCACCCTGCCCAGCCTGGGACGGAGATCTGGCGATCTACCACGCCCAACCCCACGGCAATCGAGATCCCCTCGGCCAATTCGTCTCGCCTCACATCGCTATCGCTGTCGACCAAGTGGTTGACCGAAAAATGGAAATGCTGCAACAACATCAATCGCAACAAGCATGGTTGCAAGCCAGCCAGGGACTGAACTCCTATTGCCAAACCATGCTCGACCTCGGGTACGAACTAGCGCAACGAATGAAACTGAAATGCCGATATGCCGAAGGATGGAGACGACATCTGCATCTCGGTTATGCATCGAACGATATCGATCCTCTCAGCGAGGCGCTGAAAACTACTGCTTCGCTTTTTCAAGGAGAATCTCGCGCGTGACCTCTTGGATCTTCTGCTGTCGATCGGATAACACCCTGAGTTCTTCACGCAGCCTCGGATCACCTACCTGACCGATCAAATCATTCGGATTGTTGCTCTCGTTGGCCAAACGGTCGGTTCGACGATTCACCCGCAACTGAAGGGTTTTTATCAAACGCAACTCGGCAAGCTTGTCGACCAGGGGTTGGTCCTCGGGATTGCCGCCACCCTGCTGACCACCTCCGCGCTGTTGCTTTTCCTCCTCCCGCTTCTTCTGCACTTGCTTGAGAGATTCGAGCATCTCTTCGAGAGCACCCAAAATCTCATCCTCGATCGCAAGCGTCATCTCCGATACATCCGAAGCCACCAATCGCCCCACGACGCTTTGCGCATCGCTATTGACCTGCTCGAGCGCTTCGGGGAACGCTTGACTCGAACCCTCGTCCTGGAGTAACAACAGCGCACGCTGACCTTCCATCGCCACTTTCATCTGCTCGATGGAAAGCTTGTTGGCTTGGATCTCCAGCTGTCGATCCTTGGCTTCACCAGAGAGGGTGGCCAATTTTTCCGTGGAATCGCGGATTGTTTTCTCCCACTCATACATGCGCCGCAGACGAGTCTCCAGATCCACAAGCGCCCGCTCGATCTCCTCTTCTCGCAATTGCATCAGGATACGTTCAAGTTCAACAATCGCTTTTTGAAGCTCTTCTTCGGCTCTCTGCTGCTCTTCGACAGCCTCTTTGCGGCGTTCCTCTCGCAGTTTCTTTTCAGCCTGCTTCATGCGCTGGCGAGCACGCTCCACACGCTTTCGAGCCTGCTCCTCCCGCGACTCTGGTTTGCCACCCGACTGATCCGACTGATCCGACTGATCCGACCGATCCGACCGATCCGACTGATCCGACCGATCCGACTGATCCGACCGATCCGACTGATCCGACTGATCCGACTGATCCGACTGATCCGACCGATCCGACTGATCCGACTTCTCCGACTTCTCCGACTTCTCCGACCGATCCGACCGATCCGACCGATCCGACTTCTCAGACTTCTCAGACTTCTCAGACTTCTCAGACTTCTCAGAACCCTTCGCTTCCTCGGGCTTGAGTTCCGCTTCGGTCTTTTCGAGCTGCTGTTCGATCCCCTTTTGGTCTTCGGCCGCATCTTTTGCGTCTTGGCCAGCTTCGGTTCGACCGCGTGTGGAACGCTGAATGTTCTCGATGCGGCGAATATCCTTGAGAATATCTTCCAATCGCTTCCGCTCATCTTTCAATCGCGAGGAGCGGTTCTCGCTTTGCAGCAACTCGAGTAACTTCTTCAGATTCTCCCGGCTCGCTTCTTGTTCGGTGATGGCTCGGGAGAACTGGCCTTTGGCGAGCAGATCGCTGGCTTGCAACAACCGTTGCTGCGTTGCGAGTTGCTTGCTCAGTTGGGCCGCCTGCATCAGGAGACCGGACCGGGTCGGATTCGAGACGGCTTCGAGTTCGCTCATTCGCAAAAACAACTCTTCGAGTTTCGCATATTGAGCGGCAAGCTGTCGCTGTTGCTGTTCCAGTTCTCGAACGGCATCCGGAGTTGGTGAGTCTTGACTCCATGCCGATGGCGATAGAAACAACACGGCCAGCACAGCATAGCAAACACGATGAAGCATTTCGCTCATTTCAAGGCCTCCAGCAAACGCCTCTTCTGTTCGGCTTTGGTCTGTTCGAGAACCTCACTTTGATCCTCCAACATATCGCGAACCATATCGATCACTTCATTGAAGTCTTGGATGTCGATCATATCGTCAAGGATCGCGGTCAAGGCTGCGATGATCTCGGCATTTTGCGTGAGCAGTACATTGATTTTCTGTTCGCGATCCGAGGTTGACTCTCGACTGACCACTTTTTCCAGTTCCGCAACACCCTTGGAAAACGATTCCCAGGGGGAACCCAAAAGCGCGACCAACGGGATCTGGATTTTTAGCTCCAAACGCTCGCGTCGATCTTTGCTGTCGATGCGATTGTTGATCAGTTCCGCGAGGATCTGTGCGATCTCCGAACGGACTCCCGTGAGCTCGCCCCCCGATTTATCGACCTGCGCCGAAGCTTGCTGAGCACGCAGAACCAATAGACGCAAACGACGAGCCTTGGGATCCTCAGCATCGGATGATCCCTCTCGTTCTCCAGCATCGGTACTGGGGTCCGGGGTTCGATTCATCGCCACGAGCAGATCGCGCAACTGTCCCAACTCACTGATGATCTGTTCCAGTCTGGCTCGCATGGCCAGTTCCCGTCGCTCGAGAATGATCAGAAGCTGATCGGGCGTTACGACATTCAACTGAATCGGAGTCGACCGACCCATATGAGGCGTATCGTCTTGAGGAAAGAAGTCGGAGGCAGAAACCATCAAAGCCAGGACCGAGCCCGCCTTCGGCGTCTCCTGACCATTCTCTCGCATCGCTTTGAGATCGAGATCGATATTCGCTTCCCCCTGCGGTGTTATGGCGAGCATGGTTCGTTGCTTGGGTTGTTCGTCGGTGATGGACTCAATCCATGCTTCATTCAAATCATAGTCATCGCTGACCTTGCTGCGAACTTGCAGGATCGCCTGTTCGGTGATTGCGGTCCCAATCCCCTCGAGAACAAAATCGACGTTTGGCGGATTGTCGGTGATGGATGCGAGAACGAATTGCTGCACGCGGGTCGATACGAGTCCTTCAAAATCCCACAATCGGACTTCCACGAGAAGATTGGAATTCAAGAACCCGAGAGGCAAACTGAACTCTTCAGTCGGCTGATCGAACTCGAGCGATCCGAGCGGCTCGCTCGTCACCCCATCCTGCCCGGACCGGATCATCAGCCATTCGCAACGAGTAACCCCCTTGTTGGTTTGGATCCGCAGTCCCGCCTGCGTTCCATGGGGCAAGCGAATACCGTTGCGATAGGGAAGGGTCTCCTTGCCCCAAACGGTCTTGGTCGATCGTTGCAGATACGTGGGGTATTCGACATCGATGTTTGCCGCCACCACCAAAGGTGCATCGACGGTCTGCAGAGTCAGGTTCCCGATCCTGGCATCGCCACCCGCGAGGGTCATCGAAAGCGAATCATTGATCGATTCCAACGGGGGACCATCGAGCAAGAAATTCTGACGCACTCCGTCCTTAGTGCCACGTCGCAGATTCGCCCGGCCCCGATTGCCATCTGTATCGCGATAATTCAAAGCACAGGTATCGTACGGTGCGGCCAAAAGATTCTCTGCCCACATCTTGAGCTGTACAGAACTCCCCTTGGGGACGCGGACCGAGGGCCCCTGAAACGCGACCATGTATCTCTCGCGAACCGTTTGATTGCTGAAGGGAGGAACATCGAGTTCCACTCCGATCAGCCCCAACTGGGTTGTTCGCGGCCATGGAACGTTCGACAACCCAAACAGTCGTTGCCCCCAATGCCATGTCCACTTCGGAGCCAAAAGTGCGACCACACAACTGATCCCCGCAATGGCGGCCAATGCGATCAGTTCTCGCTGCAACGACTGAAATCGAACCATGGTCCGAACGTCGACACCGGCGATTCGAGATTCCGCTTCTTTCCGAGCAATCTCTAGGACACCTGGGCGAAGGGGATGATCGAAACGATCGGTCGGTTCGCTCGATGCAGCCGATGATGCCTGAACCGTCGTCACTAGCGAACTCTTGAAATCCGGGTAGTGCTTCTCGATCGCGAGAGCCAACGCGTCATTGCTCCAATGGACCAACCAGCGATTCCAAAAGAAGTGGTAGACCAGTGCGGCAACTCCTGCACCCAGGATTGCTAGCATGATCATCCGCACCAGGGATGGGGACTCGTCAGCACCGAATCGAGTTGGCAGATAGTCGATCAAACCAAAGGCCCAAAAGGCCGCCATGACCCAAATCCCGATCGTCACCCAACCTTGGCAGGCGATCAAGCGGCTGATCATGCCGCGCAATTCCTGGAGTTTTTCGCGGATGGTATCGGGGATCGGATAAAGAGATTTCTGCTTCATTTGCTTATTTGTAGCACACTCTGCGTCGCCGCGCATACGCAAAATTCACCTCCCCCGTGCCTTGCCGGCTCGATTGGTGGATAATCGTTGCATGACCAGCAAAAAAACGAGCGTCCCATCTTCAGGTGCCGAGTCCGCATCGCCCCGGGTTGTCTGGGTGACGGGGAGTGGAGCTCCGCGCGTGGGGCGAACGGTCGCCGAACACTTCGCGCGAGAAAATTATTCCGTTGCCTTGCACGCGCATCGCTCGATCGATCAAGCGGAACAGGTAGCCCAGGCGTGGCGGTCTGAGGGTATTCGTTGCATGGTCACCGATGGCGACGTTAGCGACATGCAGTCGATGCAGCGAGCGGTCGAATCAATTGTCACCCACTTCGGACGGCTGGATGCGGCGATCCACTGTGCTGCGATCTGGGAGTGGAAGTCGCTGGAGCAAACCACCAGCGACGACATTCGACGCAACTTCGAGATCAACACGCTCGGTTCCTTTGCGGTCGCTAAAGCAGCCGGACTGCAGATGACCCATCAGGAGACTGGCGGCGCGATTGTGCTGATCGGGGATTGGGCAGTTGCCCGCCCCTATCCCGACTTCAGCGCCTACTTCACGGGCAAAGGAGCGATCGAAACGATCGTCCGCTGTATGGCGGTGGAGTTGGCGACTCGCAACCCGTCGACTCGCGTCAACGGCATTCTGCCAGGTCCGGTCATGCTCGATCCATCGATCGATGCCGACGGAGCGGAAAAGATCCGCCGCGCCTGTCTGCTGCAACGACACGGCCAGCCTGAACATGTCGCTCAAGCCGCCTTCTTTCTAGCTCGGCATGAGTTCATCACCGGCGTTTGCCTTCCAGTCGATGGCGGTCGGACTATCTGGTCTGGATTTGAAACCGATCGCATCGCACATCCGACGTATCAAGCAAATCGAAATGAAGGACACGGATCAAGGAACGGATAGAGGAATCGATTCGATACTCCCGACAAAGAGAACTTTCGGAGAACGCCTCGCGCGTCGATGGCTTCGTGGCCTGGTCTACTATCCTCTCGTCGTCTTGCTGGCTTTAGTTCTGTTTACGATCTATATCGTCGAATCGTTCGGAATCATCGTCTGGTCCCTGATCGCGGCAATTGGTTTAGCCATGCTATGGATGGGTTATGCGATGCTGCGCCATCGCATGACGCGAGCAAGAGCCGAGTCTGGCGCAGCGAACGTTCCCATACCGCTTATGTCGCTGGTCTACATGCTCGGTATCGCTGCCGCGTATGGGGTCGTGCACCAGCACCATCGAGACGAGCGCCGTCGGCAAGCGGAGGAGTGGAAGTCGCAGACCAAAGACCTTCAGCCCGATGGCATGCACAGCAATGCTTGGCGTCCGATCGCAGTCCGCGCCGTCATTGAAGAAACCCTTCGTTATCGGCGTTCGACCATGCCTCGCTCATCGGGCATCGATAGCTCGGATCGCGAAGGCTCGTCACAAGACGATCGCGCGTCGCAAACCGATCTCCACTGGCAAACCCTCACCCGTGTTCGCATTCATCAAGCTCGACATGCGGAAGGATGGACCTCGAGCGACGCCGTAGCTTCCCTGGTGATCGATGATCCACTGCGCGGTTGCTATCCCGGCGATCTGATCGAGCTTTACGGTCATTGGCGGATGCCCCCGGAGCCCTCGAACCCGGGTCAATTCAATCTGCGAGCTCGCTATGCCGAACTCGGATGGACGGCCCAGTTGCGAGTGGAATCTTCCAAGCAGATCGTTCGAATTCGGACCGCGGAGTATCTTCGTTTGGATCGTCCTCTCGCCATGATGACCGAGGGAGCTCTCGCAACGATCGAGCGCTATGTTCCGTTCGGCCAAGCCCCTTTGACTGCTGCGTTGGTCCTGGGGCAACGGGAACAGGCGCACTGGGAATTGCAAGAAGAGCTCCTCGCCACTGGCACCATCCACATGTTGTCCATCTCAGGGATGCACATCGATATGGTGGCGGTCGCGTTGATGGTAGCCGGTTTGATGTTGCGACTACCTCGAGCCCCGACATTGATCGGCATCGTGCTGATTTGCGGTTTGTATGCCATGCTCTGCGGCGCGAATCCTCCCGTGGCTCGGGCTGCGTTGATGTTGACGGCAGCCTGTATCGCTCGGCTATTGCGATGGCAACTGACCAGCCTGAATATTCTCGCGGGCGCTGCCCTGCTTCTGCTCATCCAACGGACCAGCATCGCCTTTGAAATCGGTACGCAGTTATCGTTCATGACCGTTGCTGTCTTGATTCTGACTTTCCCGATTTTGCAACAGAGACAAACTCCGCTCAGACGGCTGCTGGAGAGCAGGCAGACCAGCAGTCAAGTCGCTTGGGGGAGCGCGAAACGATTTGCATGGGAATCGCTGCGCAGCAGTTTTTGGGTTTGCTTTCTCTCGGCACCTTTGGTTTGGAACAGTTTTCATATTCTCAGTCCGATCGCAATTGTTTTGAATCTAGTGCTTTGGCTGCCGATGTTGATTGCGCTTCTCTCGGGCTTAGCGCTCATCGTTTTCGGCTGGCTTCCTCCAGTCGCAGCGATGCTGGGCGTGCTGTGCGGTGTCTCGCTTTGGATCTTGACCCAATGCGTAGCGATTGCGGACGCGATCCCGATGAGCCACTTCTGGCGAGCAGCGCCTCCGTTTTGGTGGCTAGTGATGTTTTATGCGATCGCGCTAAGCATCGTTGTGTGGCGAGGAACGCGACGCGCCAGCGCTCGTCGCATCCTATGGCGATCGCTGGCGGCTTGGTTCGCGATCGGTTTGGCCTGTGAACCGATCAGCCTTTGGTGGCGCGGCATGGCGACCCAGGATGGACCAGGTAAGCTGGCCGTTACATGGATCGACGTAGGTCACGGAACATGCGCCGCGATCGAAACTCCCAACGGCGAGTTCTGGCTCTACGATGCGGGACGACTTGGCGATCACGAGCGAAGTTATCAGCCGATCGCCAACGCCTTGTGGCACCTCGGCTACTCCCGCATTGATCGGATGATCCTCTCGCATGCGGATTCGGATCACTACAACGCGATGCCGGGACTGGCCAAACGATTTTTCCCACGCGAATTGGCGACCACCGAATCGGTTCTGAAAGCGGATAACCCGTTGATTGTCGATCTTGTTTCGCGACTGCAAAGGGGATCCACTCGCATTGCAACTTGGCGGCGTGGGGATCGCTACGCTGGGCGAGGGGGTTGGGAGATCGAGGTTCTCCACCCTTCTTTTGAACAACTAGATGCACCGAAGTGGAGCGACAACGCGAAGAGTTTGTGCTT
>CAYXFO010000058.1:0-15247 GCA_964464255.1 uncultured Pirellula sp. | reverse complement strand
CATACGATCTGGCGATTGAACAGTGGAACAAGATGATCGCCGATTTTCCCGACAATCCACTCGCCTCCAGCGCCCGTCACTTCCTCGGGGTTTGCTACCAGGAGAAGGATCCTCCCGAATACGGCAAGGCGATCGAAGCCTTCCGAGCCGCGTTGAAGGATCCTAACTTGAAGGAACGTGAGGAGTCTTTGATTCATCTGGGCTGGTCCCTGTTCCAAACGGCCGTTGCCCAAGAGCCTGCCAACACGGATATGTTGACTGAGTGTTCGAAGGTCTTTGCATCGTTCCTCGAAAAATACTCCGACAGCCCACTCGCGGACAAAGCGATGTTCTACGCGGGCGAGGCCGAGTCCCGTCTTGGCAAGAGCGATCGAGCTATCGCGTTCTACAATCAACTCCTGCAGAACCGCAACTTCGCTCAGTCCTCCTTGCGTCCCGATGCGATGTTCTCTTTGGGATTGTCCTATGAGGAGGCTTCCCAGCGGAAACTGGCGATGGAGACCTACGAAGGATTCATCGCGGCCTACCCGAAACACATTCTTGCAACCAATACCAAGGTTAGGCTCGCTGAGTTAGCTTTGCAGAGCGAGCAAATCGACAAGGCTGTCAAACTGTTCGCGTCGATTGTCGATAGCCCCGACTTGCCGAAGATGGCCATCGCGGACTACGTGATGTATCGATACGCATTCGCGTTGGCCAAGGCAGGACAATTCGCGAACTCTTCCGATGTTTATAAGAAGCTCGCCGAACAGTTTCCCAAATCTCAATATGCGGCCAACGCATCGCTGGCAATCGGCCAGACATTGATGCGCGATAAAAAGTACGACGAGGCATCGCGCGCTCTGGAGCGACTGCTCGGTGCCAAGGACGAGCGGGCTGTCGAAGCATCGCACTGGCTATGCCAAATCGCCATGCTCAAAAATCAGCCGGCAGACGCGATACCGATCGCGCGCGAGGCGCTGCAGTGGGCGGCCAAATGGGATCCCAAAACGATCAGTCCTTCGACCGCATCGATGGTGACATGGCTTTGCATGGATTTGGCCGACGGCTTGTATGCTACCGCCGATGGGAAAGCCGAAGCTCGGAAACTGTATGAACAGATCGCTGTCGAGGCACCCGACTCACCGATTTGCCCGCGAGCCACCTACAACGCCGCTTTCGCCGCTCTCCAAGCAGGCGACCATGCGGAGGCCCAGCGCTGGAGCGAAGCATTCGCCAAACGGTTCCCGAACGATGAATTGGCGCTCGACGTCGCCTATGTCCGCGCCGAATCGCTCCTTCAGTTGTCTCAGTTTGAATCCTCAGCGACCGCGTTCGAGCAGCTGGTCCGCTCTGCTAACAACCATCCATCGCTGATCTCTTGGGAGCTTCGAGCCGCGACAGCAAAGTATTTGGCAGGAAACTTTGACGGAGCGGTGAATGCCGCAGCGACTCTACAAAGCCGTTCGCTCGAACCAGCAGCCCGCGCCGAAGCCCTCTACTTGAAGGGAGCTTCTCTCCTCAAACTCAACAAGACGCAGGATTCGATCCAAGCGTTCGAGGAATCGATCCAGGCCAATGCAACTTGGGCTCAAGCAGACGAAACGCTTCTGCTGCTCTCACAAGCCTACGACGCACTGCAAGACAAAACCAAATCCAAGAACGCACTCGAGAGACTCCTCAGAGAGTTTCCGAAATCACGTTTCCGTCAGCAGGCAGAATTTCGACTCGGCCAACTCTCCGCGGCGGCGAAAGATTTTCCTGCGGCTTTGATTTGGTACGATCGCGTCTTATCGCAAAGTGTCGATCCCTCCCTGGCCGATTTCGTTCGCTATGACAAGGCATTTGTCCTAATCCAGACCGAGCGTTTCCCTGAAGCATTGGAGATACTGAATCAAGTCTCCGGTTCCACTAAGAATGCATCCCTCCAGGCCGAGTGCGCGATCGCCAAAGCGATCTGCTCGCGACGCACCAATCGCGCTGCGGAAGCGATCGCCACTCTCGAAAAGATGCTGACCCCCGAGCTGCCAGCATCCGCGAAACCCAAAGTCCTTTACGAGTTGGGGTTAGCCTACAGCGAACAGAAAGAATACGACAAGACGATCCAACTGATGACCGAATTGGTCGACAAATTCCCGAGCTACTCTCTAATCGAACGCGCCTACTTTGAACTTGCTTGGGCTTACAAGTCTAAGGGGGATGTTGCAAACGCGAAACAATGGTTCCAAAAGATAGCGGAGCAGTTTCCTAACAGCCCGCTCGCCGCAGAATCTTACTTCCATGTAGGTCAAAGCGAATTCGAAAACGCTCGATTCGATTCCGCTGTCAAAGCTTACACAGTCGCTGCCACCAAGACAGCGAGTCCCGAGATTCTAGAAAAATCTCTCTACAAGCTCGGACTGTCGCTGTTCCAGCAACAGGATTACACGGGTGCTTCACAGCAATTCTCCAAGCAATTGAAAACGTTCCCCGAAGGATCCTTGAGCATCGATGCGAGGCTGATGATCGCGGAATGCTCATTCAAACTCGAGCAGTTTTCCACCGCGTGGCCGCAGTACGAACAAGCCCGCAAGGCGTTGGAAAACCACCCCGATGCGCCATCGATCAACGACCAAGTCAAGGCGCTCATCTACTTGCATGGCGCCCAAACCGCTCGGGAATTGAAGCGGTGGAATGATGTCGATGATTGGACAGGACGCTTGCAGGAGGCTCTGCCCGAATCCAATTTCAAAACGGTTGCCATCTATGAACAAGCATTCGCGAGGCAGAACCTCAAACGAGTCGACGAAGCGATCCGACTCTTTGAACAAGTTGCGGAAAGCGAACGCAATGCCCTGGGAGCTCGAGCCCGTTTCATGATCGGCGAAGCGTACTTCGCGGATCGGAACTTCGCTAAAGCCATCACCGAATTCCAGAAGACCATGTACGGGTTCGGTGGTACGCAAGCTGCCGAGGATGCGAAAAATTGGCAGGCCCGTTCAGCGTTCGAAGCCGGCCGTTGCAGCGAGATCTTCATCGCCGATCTCAAGGGAGAACGACGCAAAAAAGCAATCGACACCGCAGTCAAGTTCTACGAGTACATTCTCGAGAACCATCCGAAGCACGAAATGTCGGACCAAGCCCAACAACGGATCGCGGAGCTCAAGAAGTAACCCACCCGTTCGCTCTTCCATCCAATCGCCCCGCTGGAAACTTATTTCGAGCCGACCCCCGCGTGCTTGACTCGAATGGTATAGATAGAATCCATCGCGGTAATGAACAGCGTGCGGCGATCTGCACCGCCGAGACATACGTTTGCAGACCACGATTCAGGCACACGAATCGTTTGGATGTGGTCTCCGCTCGCATTGTAAACATAGACCCCCTCCGAACCGGTTAGATATAAATTGCCCCGCGAGTCCAAGGTCATGCCGTCTGAGCCGCGTCGACAGAAGACCTCGCGATCGAGCAGACTGCCGTCGGTTCCGATCTTGTACTTGTAAGTCTTCTTGTCGCCGATATCCGCGACGAACAAGATCCGCTTACCCGAATCCCCGATGATGCCGTTGGGTTGCACCAAGGCATCGTCAACGCACACCATGTTGGAACCGTCTCGATCTACCTTGTAGACCGACTGTTTCTTGAGCTCGGATTGTTTGTGCTCCCACCAGGGCCTCTGATAGTACGGATCGGTGAAATACATCGTGCCGTTGATATCGATCCACACATCGTTGGGTCCGTTGAGACGCTTCCCTTCGAACCCCTCGAAGAGGACACGATGCGAGCCATCGGATCCGATTTCCCACATTTGATTGGCCTCGTCGGCGCATGCGATCAGTTTGCCATCGTGGGCGAAGTACATGCCGTTGCTTCGCCCTGCCGGTTTCAAAAAGTCGACGACTGTGCCATCGGTCTTCCAAAGTGCGATCCGATTGTTCGGTTGATCCGTAAAATAGACATTTCCATCCGTGTCGACGGTTGGCCCCTCAGTAAACTTGTATTGATCCGAAACGAGTTGTACCTTAGCGTCTTCGGATTCGGTCACCCACAGTGTCACATCCTCTTGCGCCGAAGCGAGCGGGTTCAACCAGCCGCTCGCGAGCAAGACCCAAGCCCCAAAGCATTTCTTACCAAAACGAGTAACAGTTCGCATGCGATTGACTTTCAAAACAACTTCGAAGCAGTTCTGGATCAGTTCCCGATTGTACTCCCTTTTTGTTGCAGTGAATGTTTCATTTGCGGCGAAACGATTAACCCTTGCCGTGATGTTGGGGTGGGGCTTGGTAGGTAACGCGACCCGCAGCGCGGCGGCCGATTGGCCTGAGTTTCGCGGCCCGAACCAAAATGGAACGATTCCTGCCGCCAAGGCTCCGGCCGAGTGGAGCGAAGAGAAAAACATCGTTTGGTATACACCCACTCAAGGACTCGGTTGGTCTTCGCCGGTCGTAGTAGGCGATCGTATCTTCATCACTTCCGCCCGCAATACAGATTCCGGTGATGCTGCGCTCGCCGGTCCGCAAGCCCTTCACCTCGAATGCTATATCGCCACGACCGGCAAACCGATCTTCGATCGCATGCTCATCGAACAGCCCAAGGATGCGCCGAGCATTCACAAGAAGAACTCACACGCCAGCCCAACGGTCCTGGCAAGCGACGGTCGATTGTTCGTCCACTTCGGTCATCAAGGGACGCTATGCACCGATCTCGAAGGGAAGATTCTTTGGCGCAACCTCGATCACTCCTATTCCCCCGTGCATGGGAACGGTGGCTCTCCGATCTTGTTTGACAGGAAACTGTTCCTCACCTGCGATGGAGGAGATACGGCCTATACTCTCGCGCTCGATGCAGCGACCGGTAAAGAAGTCTGGCGAACTCCCCGCGGTATCTCTACCGATCGCCCGTTCTCGTTCTGCACCCCGCAGGCGATCCAAGTCGACGGCAAATGGCAGATCGTCTCTCCAGGGTCCGATATCGTGCAATCGCTCGATCCGGAAACGGGGAACGTCATCTGGTCGGTGTCCTACGAAGGTTTCTCGGTCATCCCTCGGCCAATCTTCTATCGCGGTTTGGTCTTTGTCTGCACAGGCTACATGACTCCCAAGTTGCTCGCGATCGATCCGACCGGAACAGGGGATGTGACCGATACTCACGTCCGCTGGACCTATGGCACCGGTGTCCCCAATACGCCATCGATCGTTCCAGTGGGCGACCAGATCGTGATGGTCAGCGATGGAGGGGTGGCTAGCGGTGTCAGTGTCGAGACTGGGAAAAAGATTTGGCAGAAGCGACTCGGTGGCAATTACTCCGCGTCCCCGATCGCGATCGGGAAACAAGTTTACTTCCAGAGCGAAGCCGGGGATGCCATCGTGATGGAAATCGGGGATGAGCCGAAAGAGATTTCCCGCGCAATGCTGCCGGGTCGCGTATTCGCATCGTATGCATGGCTCGATGGCGATTGGATCATCCGGGCTGAGAACGGACTGTACCGAATCGGCGAACGGTGATGCAGATCCCGCAAATCCGAACAAGCCGTTGGTTCATTTATGCCTCCTCCAGCTTGATTGTATTTTTGTGCCTAGCCGTCTTGCTCGCTGGTTTGATCCTCTTGTCGCGTTCTTCGCAACCGATTTCGGGTCAAGTCGCGGGCAGCTCCATGGAACCAACGCTTCAAGGCCCGCGTCTTCTCGTCACCTGCAGCGCATGTCAAGCTGTCAATCAGTTCTCGCTCGACGCATGGAACCCCAACCGACCAGCATCTTGTCAATGCTGCAGTCGATCCATTCTCGCAGAGGATGAACCTCCGATTCAGCATGGGGACACCGTTCAGTACACGCTGTTGCGATGGCTCCGAAATGACCGTATTCAACGGGGCGATATCGTTGTCCTTGAACGCGAGGCCGGATCGCTCAAGGCTTTGAAACGGGTGGTAGGACTCCCAGATGAACAGATCACTCTTCGAGACGGCGACTTGTGGGTCAACGACCGACGATATGAGAAGACACTGCGCGAAACACTTCGGCAATCGGTGTTGGTCGCTGCCTGGGATCCACAATTCTGTGCTCAATCGCTAGAGCACTTCTTGGATTCGCTATCGCTGCCCTTAACCAATCAACTTCCGATCAACGCCCACGACTCGCACGCGATCATCCCAACCTACGATGTCGGAATCGCACTGCGATGTGTCGAGCCGATCCAGAAGGGGCAGTTGACCGTATGCCTGTCGGACTCCAGCCATCGATACGATATCGATGTGCTCGCGCGCGAGGAGTGGTTGGTTTCATGCAATGGCAATACGGTTCCGGGAATTTCGGCGGGGCAGGGTCGTGGAGGAGGTAGGACGCAGTGGATCATCGCGGCATGCATCGATGGTCGCGTGTTGGTTGGCGATGAGTTCGGAACATGTTTTGCAACTTCTCTTGAATCCATGCAATCTGCCCCCCAAGATAATCCTGCGACGAACGTGAAGCAGTCGATGACGATTTCTTCCATGGAGGGACTACCCAAGATCGATTTGATGTTGGTATTTCGGGACTTGGTTTATCGCGGCTATGGCGATACTGCGGAGGAGATGATTCCCGCCGGACCGGGTTATGTGGTTCTGGGAGATAATATCTCGATCTCCGACGATTCGCGCGGACCGGTAGGTGGTTCGGCGCGATGGGGCAGGGAGCTAGTCAAAGGAATCGCGCTTCGAGATTCCAACGATCTCGCGAGCCTCCTCCGCCAGAGCGACCAGCTGCGAAGGTGCGGTTGCGGATCGAATGAGTTAGAATAGTCCTCCATTGTTGATCGCCAATGGTTGCTCTGCGTCCCAAGCCACCATCGCATATCCAAGGCTTAAACGCGGTAGGAGCAAGACAACTTTTGATAACACTTATCGCAAACCTCGGGGCCCTCATTACCTTCATCCTAGGATGCTTGGGAGTGATGTTTCCAGAGCGTGTCAGTCGAGTATTGGGAATCCGCCCCAACGGTCCGCTCGGCGTTTCGGAATTGCGAGCCACCTACGGTGGTTTTTTTCTCTGCCTCGGAGCGGGATGTCTCGCAACCCAATCCGATACCGTGTTCATGGTAGCCGGCTCGGCATGGTGCGGGGCTGCGATTGCCAGATTGATGTCGGTGGCCGCTGACAAAAGTCGGTCTCGTGAAAACATTGTTGGATGCATCTTCGAAGCGACCATCGGCTTGATGATGCTCTCTGCGATCCTCAGGTTTTCATAAAACGCGACGGCTGAAATCCTATGCACAATCCGCGTACCCTGATCCTGATCGATATCGCTGGTGCCTTGTTGACCAGCTTGATTACGCTGGTGTTCTTGGCCTCGAATAACTTGCGCACAGGGATGCCCATAGGGGCGCTCATCTTTTTGGGTGTTGCTGCAGCGATGCTTGGATGTTTCGGCACGTATCGACTAGCGACCTCGACCAATCACTTGACCACCCTTGGGATCCTCGCGTTTCTGAATCTCGATTTCTGCATCCTCTCGGGAGTGCTGTGGTGGAACAACCTTGAGCGACTTACCTTCCTGGGTCAGATTTATTTCCCGGCAGAAATCGTCGTTGTCGTAATTCTCGCGATGATTGAATTGCGGCGGTCGATCGGGAAGGGCTAATGCGATGGATAAAGTCGGGTGGCACGCCCGGAGGCTTTGCGACGGGCGTGGGCTACTACTAGCTGCCAACCTTGGCTTCCGGTGGCACAAGGCCACCGGGGGCCCGACCCCGTGCTGCGCGTCCCCGGGTAGCTGTCGAGTTGCGTGCGAGTTGCGCGTGCGAGTTGCGTGCCACCCACCTAACAAGGTGATAGATAGCAAATTGATTCTTCGTTGGCATGCATTGATCCGGCGGTTCGCAATCAAAGCCGAGGATTGCAAGCTCCCGGGTTGAACCGTGGGAAACATTTCAACTTCAAGTGCGGTTCCACCCGGATGCTCGCGCATCTCAGCTAACAATTGGACGAGACGGTGATCGTGGCACGACGCTCCGCGTCGTGATGTCCTGCTCAGAAAACATTTGTTTCGGGTTGCAAACAGGATTTGAAAGCTCGATCTCATTCCTCGACGCGGGTTGATCGCCGTCGGATGATGCTCTGATGGTGGCGTGCCACCCCTTACTAGTGCGGTGACCAATGGTGTCACAACCATAGGCGATGATTTCCCCTAGCGAACTTTTTGCATGTCGTCCAACCAGAGAGATGATGGTAATCTAATGACCGGAACGTCCCAGAAGCTAGGAGGCACCCTCGTGCAACGCACCGCGAAATCTACGAAACGACTTCCCCTCTTTGAACAGCCAAGCCCGATTCGCATCCATTACCTCGGTTGGGCTCGCCCCATTCTGCATTCAGCATGCGATTACTTGTTTGCACAATATTTGCGAGGCCACGAGTGGAATCTCGATCGTGTCCTCTTAGTACTCCCCGGTTCGCTGGCTGGGAGACGACTGCAGATACTCCTCGCCGAGCGGGCCGCTCGCGAAGATGTCGTGCTGCGCCCGCCGGAAATACTGACGCTCGGAAAATTACCTGAACGACTTTATCAAGCCAAGCTGCCATTCGCCAACGAGCTCGATCAGGTCATGGCTTGGACCAAGGTCCTGCAATCGACCCCTACATCCGAATTGAAACCACTTCTGTTCGAAGTGCCACAGGTTGACGAACTGGCTCCATGGATGGAGTTAGCTCGAATCCTGGGCTCCTTGCATCGCGAATTGGCATCGGACCTTCTCGATTTCTCCGATGTCGCCGAGAGCTTGACCGGAACCGCCGAAGAACCACGTTGGCATGTCTTGGCCACGTTGCAACGCCGCTATTTGGATGTGCTGCACAAGGCGTCTCTTTGGGACGTGCAAACCGCTCGACAGTTCGCGTTGAAACATGGCGAGGTGCAACCGAGCGGACATGAGATTGTCCTCATCGGGACCGTGGACTTGAACCGCGCCCAGCGTCAGTTCCTCGCCGCGGTGGGCCAACAGGTGACCTCGCTGATCGGTGCTCCCGATACGTTCTCTCAAGGGTTCGACGCCGATGGAACACTGCGATCCGAGTTCTGGCAACGCCTCGAACTCCCGATCGATGACGATGCAATGCATGTGCGAAGTACAGTGCGAGACGCTGCGGATGAACTCGCAGTGCAATTGGCACTTCTGGGATCGGACCGTGCTCCGTCGCAGATTACGGTCGGGGTTCCAGACCCGACGGTAATTCCCGCCTTTCAGGAATCCCTGCAACGAGCAGGTGTCCATCTGCGCTACGGTCCCGGTTTGCCGATACAAGCCACGCAGCCGATGAAACTGCTCGGACTGATTCAACGCTATTTAGCGAATGGAGAAATTGAAGCCTTTCACAGCCTCGTTCGCGAAACCACCGTCGAGGATTGGTTACGAAGGAAGCTTGAGCTGCCAGATCACTATCTCGCATCGATCGATGAATACCTGAATGCAACGTTGCTGCGGTCCGTGAACGTGGCGGTTTTCCCCGAAGCCAGACGAGGCAGGCCGGAATTCGAAGGGGTTGTCACAGCTTTGCGAGAATTGCTGGAACCGCTGCGAGTCGGCAAACAAGTTCTATCGCAATGGGCCGAGCCGATCCGATCCGTGCTGCGTGAACTTTACGCAGGATTTTCGATCGACAAGGAAACGGACGAAGGGCACTTGGTCTGGCGAGCTTGCGAGGAAATCAACGAAGCGATGCAGGAGTGGGCGCATACCCCTTCGAATCTCGATGCTGAGTTGGAATTGCGCGACGCGATGGCATGGCTCTACCAAATGCTCGAGGGTGTTCAGATACCCGCCCCGCGAGGGAACCAAGCGATCGAAATGATCGGCTGGCTCGAATTGGCACTCGACGATGCACCGGTGCTGATGCTCAGCGGTCTGCATGATGGAGTCATTCCCGAGAGTGTTAATTCGGACGCTTTTCTTCCGAACCGACTGCGGAGCGAACTGGGTCTGCTCGATAACGCGCGGCGATATGCTCGCGATGCGTATATCATGATGACCATTCTGCATACGCGAGAGCAAATAGAACTGATCCTCAATCGCCTGAGCAGCGACGGCGACCCCTTGACTCCCAGTCGCCTGCTCCTGTCAGTCCCCACCGAACATCTCGCCCGTCGCGTCCTGAGATTGATCTCTGATAACGAAGTGGTCGATGCCAAAGTCTGGACATGGACGCCCCACATCGGCCAATCGGATATCCCCATACCGCAACCAAAAATAGAGAAACCGGTCGCGGATATGGCTGTCACCGACTTCAAGAAATACTCGGAGTGCCCGTACCGTTTTTATCTCAATCGCGTCAAGCAATTGAGAGCGGTCAAGCATTTGCCGCTGGAACTCGATGGCGGCGCGTTCGGCGACCTGCTCCACAAAGTGCTCGAGGATTTCCATGAAGCCAACGAAGCCAAGAGCTCTGATCCCGATGCGGTTTGTAAGTGGCTCCTTGATCAACTGAAGCTCGAAAGCCGAAAGCGTTTCGGTCTTACGCCTCCACCGGCGGTGGTTGTGCAACTCGAGCAGGCCGAAATGCGACTGAAGCAGTTTGCGAAGCTCCAAGCCGATAAGATCGGCCAAGGCTGGAGAATGATCGAAGCTGAGTACAAGGTCGAACGCGAAAACGGAATCGTCTTTCAAGTAGATGAAAATCGATCCATCAAACTGCACGGTCGCATCGACCGCATCGATGAGCACGAGGACAAAAAACGCTGGGCTGTGTGGGACTACAAGACCGGAGACAGCTCTGGCAACCCTCGCACTATCCACCTCAAGAGATCCGGCGAGTGGACCGATTGGCAATTGCCACTCTACGGTTTGTTGATCCAGAAGCGAGACAACTACGAGGGTAAAGAAGTCTCCTTCGGCTATGTTCTTCTCCCTCGCAATGTTTCGGAAACGGAATTCATCTCAGCAGACTTCAACGAAAAGGAACTCGCGGCTGCAGTGCAATCGGCTAAAGAACTAGCGCTCAAAGTCGTGGACGGTGTGTTCTGGCCTCCGATCGATAGCGGCCGACCTGAGTACGATGATTATTCAGCGATTACTCAACGAACCGTTGTCCGCCGCTGGACGATCGATGGCAAATCGGAGTCGACCCAGGCACCTGAGTGCCAGTCTCCACCCGTTCGCGTTGCGCGCGAACGCATCGCGAAGCCCATGCCGAACCTGTTGTCGATCGAGCCGGTCGCTGTCGAGGGTGAACCACCCGCTGCATGGTTCCAACCGCAGATGATCAAAGCATCGGCCGGGACCGGCAAAACGTATCGCTTGGCATCGCGCGCCCTTCATTTGCTCTTCAGCGATCAGTCCCTCGAAACCGTCTTGGCGACGACGTTCACCCGCAAAGCGGCCGGAGAGATTTTGCAACGCATCTTGAGTTGGCTGGCCAAGGCGTGTGTTTCCGATGCGGACTTTGAGCATCTCGAGCGCATCCTCGCCCCTTTGGTCATCACGCGCGAAGCGGTTCGTTACCAACTCGCTCGCCTCTGTTCGCAGTTGCATCGCTTCCGAGTAAGCACGCTGGACAGTTTCTATTCGCAGCTGGCCCGTTCCTTTTCGCTCGAGTTGGAGCTGCCTCCCGGATGGAAATTGATCGATCCAGTACAGGAGGAACAACTGCGCCGCGATGCCATCACGCGCATGTTCGAACAGGTGACGCATACAGAACTGCGTTCTTTGATTTCTCAGCTCTCCAAGGGAGAGGCGGTCCGAAGCATCCGCAACGAGATCGACAACGTAGTCAAGAACGGCTATGAGCTTTATCAGCAGGCGAAGGACAAAAGCATTTGGACTGCGATCAACATCCCAGCCGGGCCCGGAGACGAAGCGGTGAACGAAGCTTTCCAAGTAGCCAGCACAAGTGATCTGGAAACCGATGCAAGGAACAAACGCCGCGATGACACCCTCAAAAAATTCACCGATCAGGATTGGGAGGAGTTCCTGAAGGATACCTTGGTCGTTAACTGCCATAGCGAGAAGCCCTCCTACAAAAGCAAAGAGATCAAGGGACCATTTCCGGGAGCCGTACGGATCCTCGCCAAGCACGCTGTCACAGCATTTTTGGCGATCCGCATCACGCAAAACAAAGCTGCCTACGGCTTGCTCGAGGAATTCGACAAGCAATTGCGAAACCTCAAGCAACAGCGAAGGATCGTTACCTTTTCGGATATCGCCCGGCGTTTGGCCCTTTGGATTTCCAAGGCTAAGAGTGAGGAGAAGAACGAATCCGAGTCGAAGCCAACTCTCCAATCGATATCGCATCGACTGGACTGCTCCATCGACCACCTGTTGCTCGATGAGTTTCAGGATACATCACCTCAACAATGGGAGGTTCTCAAACCCTTTGCCAACGCGATCACGCAAATGCTGAGCGAATCACCTCGTTCGGCATCCTTCTTCGTGGTGGGGGACACCAAGCAAGCGATCTATGCATGGCGTGGAGGAGTTTCCGAAATTTTCGAATCGGTCGGGCAGGAAATTGCGAATATCCAACTGGAGAATCTCTCGTTCAGCCGCCGCAGTTCTCCCATCATCATCGAGTTCGTCAATGACTTCTTTCATCGACTCGCGCGGCATCCAAAATTTCTCGGCGAAGATGACGACTCCCACGCCACCGGTACGCATCCGGTCATCGACGCATGGGTCAGCAAATACTTCGAGGCCCATACAACGGCCAAAGAGAATCTCGCCGGTTATGTCGAAATACGCAACGCGCCGGTCAGCAAAGAATCCGGGTCTTCGGATCTCAAGCGGGATCTGATGGAAACGATCGCTCAAAAAGTCGCCGAGGTCTATCGCGATGCCCCGAAGGCAACGATCGGCATTTTGACTCGAACCAACGACGAAGTGGGGGAACTGATCACGCTCCTGCGCGATCGCGGGATCGAAGCCAGCCAAGAAGGTGGCAACCCGCTGGTCGATACTGCAGCTGCCTTGGTTGTTCAGAGCGCCATCCAATTGGCGAACCACCCAGGCGACACGCTGGCTCACTTTCATGTCGTGGAGTCACCGTTGGGATCGTATTGGCCTGAAGAGCAACGCGCCACCTCGCAAGGGATCTCGCGCGCTATTCGTCGGGAAATCGATCTGATGGGACTCGGGGTAACTGTGAGCAACCTGGTCGAGCATCTTGCTCCCTCATGCAACGCGCGGGATCAAGAACGGCTCAAGCAACTCGTCGAGGAATCGTACCGCTTCGTCAGTGCACGCGGGGATGATCTGCAGGCATTCATCGAATACCTGGACTCGCATCGTGTATCCTTGCCTTCCGAGAGCCGTGTTCGAGTCATGACCATCCATCAAGCGAAGGGTCTCGAATTCGATGCGGTGTTTTTGCCATCGCTCCACCAGAATATCGCATCCCATCCGTCTCCGTATCTTGTCATGCGGGCCACTCCCACATCGCCTCCATCGGGGATCGTGCGCTACATGGCAAGAGAGCTACAACGGTATCTCGATCTTCCGTGGCAGTGCGCCTTTAAGGAAGCATCCTACCAGCAGCTTGGCGAAGCGCTTTGTTTGTTCTATGTCGGGCTCACTCGAGCGCGTCAGGCACTCTATCTGTTCACCGTCCCACTCAAAAGCGTCGGTCAGAACTGGGGATCGGCAATGCATAGCCTCTACGGCACCGAGGCCAATTGCAATGTCCCTGATGCATTGATCTATCAATCTGGAAACCCGGATTGGTATCGGACCAACAACGATGCAAGCTCGGTGGAACAAACTGCGGCGGCTATCAGGTACTATCGCATTTCGCTGGCTGCACCTGCCAAAACGCAACCGATCGACATCCTCGCCCCGAGCTCCCTCAAGGATCGGGACGTTGGTGTCGAAAGCAGCGAAGGAAGCAATCTGGGAAGTCTCTGGCAGGCAGACGACAAACAGGGAGCGGTTCTCGGCAAGTTGGTGCACCGTTGGATGGAGGAGATCCGGGAATGGGTCGAGGACGGAGTACCCGGCAAGAAGCGGTTGGCTGAGATTGCTAACGCCGATTTGACTCAAGACGAACTATCGCAGATTCGCATTGCAGAGTGGTCGGAACGCTTCAGCAAGTATCTCGAGAATGCGGAAGTACGCAGGGCTTTGTCGCGAGCTCGCTACGATGACTGGCACCAACCCAAACTGCTCAGGCTTGAGGTTTCCCGCGAACGGCGACTCTTGGAGCAATTCGAAGGCAAGCTTGTGCGGGGTTCAATCGATCGCTGCGTGCTCGGCTATGATGGAGATCGCGTCATTCGCGGGGAAGTCCTCGATTTCAAGATTGATCAATACGATGGCTCCCAATCTCTTGAAGCTTGGATTGCGGAACGAATTCGGGTCCATGCCCCTCAATTGCAGTTGTATGGCGGCGTCTTGCGCCAACAATATGGACTGCGTTCGGACCAACTCGAATTGACGCTGGTGCTATTGAGTGTTGGCCGAGTTGTTTCGGTCCCAGTGGTTGCCCCCAACCCGCCTAGCGATGCATCCTCGAGAACCCAAGTATTGTAATCCCCGAGCATTCGCCTTCTTTCGGGCGTCTGTTGCATCGCTTGAGACCCCCGCCGGCTTATTGTGCGGGGCCACTTCGATCGCGCTTCACTTCCTGCCGAACGAATCGCCTCGATCGTCCCTCGAATCGGTAATCGACATGGCTTCGACGGTGCGCAAGAGAATTCATCACGCGACACCGCAAGCATTGGTCGCTCGCCTCCATGAAGTCATGTTCGACGAGCTCCGGTTTTCAGGGAATGAAGAGGAGTACTACGCCATCGACAACAGCTTGATCCCTCGCGTACTTCAAACCAAGCGAGGAATCCCGATCACCTTGAGCTTGGTCTATTTCACCGTCGGTCGTTTGATCGGCCTGCAAGTGGAGGGCGTCAACAGCCCAGGCCACTTTCTGGTGCGAGTTCATCTCGGAAGCGACACGATGCTGGTCGACCCTTTTCAAGCAGGGCGAGTGCTGTCTGCTGTCGAAGGAGTGGCGATGATCGAACGAGTGGTGCAGCAGCCCTGGCAGGACGATGTCGATTGGTTCCCTGTGTGCCATCCGCGACAGTGGCTTGAACGTATTCTCAACAACCTTCGCTCAACCCTGATCCACTCCGGGGACTACAAGGATGTGGCGGCGATGCGGGAGCTGCAATCGGTCCTGAACGAGGGGCAAGCTTGATTCTGTTTTTTCGCTCACTTTGGTCGGTTCGTTTCCTCGAAGTTGCCTTCTTCGCGTCTATCCCAACCCGAAACGTAAGTGAGGGATGAAGTTGCGATTTCCGATGTAATCACAACCCGAAACGTAAGTGAGGGATAGACT
>CAYXFO010000057.1:13716-15463 GCA_964464255.1 uncultured Pirellula sp. | reverse complement strand
GTCTCAGCCGAGTTGCCGGGATCGGCGACGCGGGTGCACCCGAGTTTTTTGGTTAATTGCAGTGACTGCATTTCTCAGCATCTCCTTCTCTGGCTGCAATCGAGGATTCCCCTCCCTGACTACCAGTCCCACTGGCCTACTTACTTTTTCTCCCTCTGCATCCCCTGCCTCAGCTTCGCAAGGTCTTGGCAATCCCTCGACCCTATCGGGGATTGCATCGCCGGTGAACGGGACGTCTCAATCACCAAACCCACCTGTTGCCGCGACGACCGGTGTAGCAGGGACTACCCCCACATTACCAGGTGGGCTCGGGCTGGCTACAGGTTCCGACTTTGAACGACAACTTCGGTCCCTCGATTCCGCGAACCAGCAACTCAACGCTCAACTTGCGCAAGCCCAACAGCAGATCAAGTTCTACAAAGATCGGTCTGATCTGATGCAGCGCCAACTCGCCGATGTCTCAGGACAATTGCAGACCCGCCTAGCTTCCAATCCGGCCCCCTACTCTCCATCCCCCAACGCATCCAAGCCCCCTGACATCTCAACCGCCAAGGAATTCGGGAGCACTAGCGCTCGTCGTAGCGGCGCTCGATTCACTGCGAATGTTAGTCGCGGGTTGGAAGCTGATCCACTGCGAGATCTGGGATACGAAGTCGAAGTCGCAAGCGATGGCCTCCGTTTGCGCGTACCCTCCGATCAATTGTTCCAACCCAATTCGGCCCAGTTGACACCTAGCGGCACTTCTTTGCTCGACCGCATCGCAGAGATTCTTAAAGCCGACTACAGCGATCGGCGAATGGCTATCGAAGGTTACACCGACAACGCTCCATTGCACGGTGGCTTGTATTCAACGAGTCATCAATTAACCTCCGCGCAAACCGACACGATCCTCGAACAGTGGACCCGAAGAAACCAACTGCCTCCCTCGCAATTTGTCACCCTCGCACACGGCTCCAACTATCCGATTTCGGATAATCAAAGTCCTGCAGGAAGGGCATCGAATCGACGCATCGAAATCCTGATTCGCAACGAAGCTTCCCCATGACACCTCCGTCCCACTCACATGTGAACTACGATGTCGTCTCTCTCGGCGAGACGATGATTCGTTACTCGCCACCAGGATTTGAGCGACTGGAACAAGCACGCAATCTCGAAGTACATATCGGGGGAAGTGAATCCAACACGCTTGCAGGTCTGTCCCGCTTGGGAATGGATACCTGTTGGGTATCCCGCCTTACCGACAACGCCATGGGAAGAGCTATCGCCAGCGCGATTGCAGCTCACGGCGTCGACACTCAATGGATTCGTTGGACCGAACATGATCGGGTCGGTGTTTATTACTATGAGCAGGGAACCGACTCACGCCCTAGCGAGGTGATCTACGACCGAACTCACTCCGCTTTTTCTCGCATGAGTTTCGATGATCTCTCCAACGCACCCTTGGAACGGACGAAGTTGTTTCATGCGACCGGTATCTCGCTAGCGTTGAGCGACTCGGTTCGTCATGCACTCGCCGAGGCCCGCAACATCGCGGTCAGAGCGGGATCCAAAGTCAGTTTCGATTTCAATTATCGGGCCAAGTTATGGAGCATGACGGATGCACGAGCCACTTGCTCCGAGTGGATCGAACAGTCGGATTTGGTTTTCATCGCCCATCGAGACGCTTCGGATTGGCTCGGTATTGGAATTGCCATACGAAGCGTCTCGATGGGCGCCCAAAACCCAATCAGAATGTTCGAACCACTCG
>CAYXFO010000057.1:0-13706 GCA_964464255.1 uncultured Pirellula sp. | reverse complement strand
GTATCACGGATCGCATCAGTGAGGAATCGGTATTCGCTCGGCTCCTTGCTCGTCGTGCAAAAGGAACGACGGTGATGACATTAGGGGCTGGCGGCGCGATGGCAAGCGATGGACGGCGAACGGCTCGCCAGAGCACATCACCAGCCGAAGGTGTTGGGCGTTTGGGTGCTGGCGATGCGTTTTCCGCTGGATTCCTTTTCGGCTGGCTTCAAAATTGGGAAATCGAACGATCGCTACAATGGGCCAACGCCGCCGCTCGTCACAAGTTTTCAACCCCGGGCGATCTGCCGTGGTTTACCGCCAACGAATTAGATCGCTCGCTGGACCAGGAATCTGGAAATCGCCTGATTCGGTGAAATCCATAGCTCATGCAATTCGCTGGCAAGGTTCACTCGCCGATTCATGCAAGTCTCGATACTCCGCAAGTCTCGATACCCCGGGCAGAAAGTTGCGGTATGATTACGGCCTGGTTTGTTGTAGATCCTCTCACCTCAACGAATACGTAGCAAGAATAAACCGATGAGTGCCAATGTCTATCTCGCGGCGGGAACCCGAACCCCTATCGGCCGATTCCTCGGTGATCTAGCTTCTTGGAGCGCGCCGGAACTGGCCGGATTCTGCATCAAAGAAGCGGTTCATCGGGCTGGAATGGATCCCTCCGATATCGACGAAGTACTTCTAGGAAATGTCTTGGGTGCTGGACTTGGACAAGCGCCCGCGAAACAGGCTGCCATCCATGCTGGACTGGGATCCGGAATCGGATGCGCAACGGTCAACAAGGTGTGCGGGTCGGGTCTCTACGCCGTGATGCTGGCTTCCAAATCGATCCGAGCCGGTGATGCAGGCATCGCTATCGCAGGTGGAATGGAGAGCATGAGCAACGCACCGCATCTGCTTCGTGGTGCTCGATCCGGTTGGAAGTACGGATCCCAGCCTATGCTCGATCACATCGAGTGGGATGGTCTTCGTTGCCCTCACGGCTCGGCACTCATGGGGGTGTATGCAGAACGAGTCGCTTCGTTGCACCAAGTAAGCCGTAATGATCAAGATGCATGGTCTCTTCTCAGCCATCAACGCGCCATCGCAGCGGTTCAGCAAGGGAAGTTCCGTGCGGAAATCGTACCGATTACCGATGCCAAGGGGAATGTATTTCGCGATGACTCCGGGCCCCGAGCCGACGCTGCGCTCGAGAAACTATCGCGGCTCAAGCCCGCTTTTGTCGATAGCGGCACCGTCACAGCCGGAAACGCGTCAACACTCAGCGACGGCGCCGCATGCGTCATCCTCGCGGGCGAATCGCAACGCGAACAACTTCGGTGCAGTCACTTGTTCAAGATTGTCGGAGCTAGCGTGCATGCTCAGGCCCCCGAGGATCTCTTCTCCGCCCCGGTGGGTGCCGTGCGAAAGCTACTCGCAAACCAGAAGAAGACCGTGCAAGAAATCGATCTCTTCGAAATCAATGAGGCGTTTGCGTCACAAACGGTGCATTGCTCTCGCGATCTCAAGATCGATTCCGAGCGAGTGAATGTACATGGTGGAGCTATCGCCATCGGACACCCGATCGGATGCAGCGGTGCCCGCGTCTTGGTGACACTCATGCATGCTCTGGTCGATCGGCAAGGGGAATTCGGCGTTGCCAGTTTATGCCTGGGTGGTGGCGAAGCGGTTGCGATGATGATTCAACGTGTGCAATGAGGTCGCGACATCATGGATAGACAACGGATGTCGCAGATCGCTGCTAGGCACGGCATCGACTGGGAATCGGTAGCTCCACTTTCAAGACAACAACGATTGGAGTTGCTCGAGAAGTGTCTGACACGTACGGATGTTCCGTTTCCCATTGACCCACGATTCGGGATACCTTACCTCGACGCTGCGAAACAGGGCATTCCATTTGCAGTTGGGAGCCTCTGCGACGATACCGTCGACTTGGGTGAGTATCGCAATGAACAGCATTACGATCGCTACACACCGGAGGAACATCTCAGCTGGGCCGTGCTCGTTGCAGAGCAACAAAAGACCAAGCATCGGTATGCATGTCGCGAGTATCTCGCCGGAGAGGATACCTTTGAGATCGGAGGAACGATTATCCCCGATTATTATTTGCTCAACGCACGTATCTACCAGCAAACGGGTTGGCAACTCGCGACGGTCAATATGATCATTCCGGCCGAGTTGTTCTTTACCTGTCACAGCCATCGCTTTTTTCCGGTTACGACCTTCATGCGGGCTTTGGAGCAGGATTACCTGCAGGAACCGGACATTGGCCATGATGTCGCTGGTCACGTTTCGACCTTTACGATCCCGGTGGTTGCTCACGTGATGCAAAACCATGGTGTCGCTCGCAATTTGATCTATGAGGAGCGGGCTGCGGAACTTGAAAAAGAGACCGACGAAAATCGCCGCAGCAAAATCATGCGACGCGCAGACGAGTTGCTGCTTTATGCGGAACGGATCTATTGGTTTACGGTAGAGTTTGGTCTCGTGCTGCAGAATGGCGAGACGAGGGCTTTCGGCGCCGGCATCTTATCTTCTCCAGGGGAAACGATTTTCAGCATCGATTCGCCGATCCCGAATCGCATTCTCATCGATCCCAGTTCAGACAAGGATCTATTGCGACTGGCCACGACCGACTATTTGATCAGCGAGTACCAAAAGACCTACTTCGTGACGGAGCGTTTTGATCTTTTGGAGACCTTGACGCCCGAACGTATCGTAGCCACTGCGAAGACGGCATCGCGTCTGCCCCATTTCTCATGGCGAGACATCGTCCCGGGCGATCGTGTCTTGCACGTAGGGCAAACCGCTGTGTCCACCAATGAGAAATATTTTCGTTTGATGGCGGATGTGCGATGCGACGATTGTCTGACTCGGACCGCGATCCGCAACTTGCGTTGGTTCCATCGCAAGTCGAGCGATGGTTCGGAGCTATCTCAAACCTGGTATGGTCCGGTCGCGTCGGTCCCCGAACGGGTTCTCCAATGGTACGCCCAGCACCAATCCGATTCCGAACTTCAAGTACCATTGCGTCCGCTGAGCGAACCCGCTGGCGGTTAGTCTCAAGGGGACTACCCCCCGATCACCTCATCTCGATGGTTTTGTGCATGGGGATAGGAGCGTGAGAGGGCTGAGAAGTGGGGCTTGTGAATCATGCGAGTGACCCCCTCTTCGGCTGGCAGGGTATCGATGAATCCAGGAATGATGATCCCCGAAGCGTGGAGCCCGGAGGCATGAAGTCCCGGGGTGATTAACCCCGTCACGGGTCCCGTGGGTGCGACGCTCGCAGGCAGGATACTTGCTTGTACGATACCACTGGCGTTGCTGGATGGTACTACGTTGGTAGCGACTTGGTCATCGACTGCTCGTCGAATCTCCGACTCGCGAACTGTCAGTTTCTGAATGGCTTCGGAGAGTCGTTCGAGTCGGTCGGCTTGTTCCTGCAATTGGGTATTTTTGCGGCGCAGATCGGTGGTCCGCATCTCGAGTCGGTTGGTCAGTTCATCGATCGAGATATCCATCGCATCCCTGACGCCGGACAGTCGGTCGATCTCGGTTTGGAGCGAGTCGCGATCTCGGGCGATCCGTTCGATTTCCCGTTCCAAATCCTGCAACACGCGTGTTCGCTCTTTCTGTCGGGAATCGGCCTCGATGGCTTCCCGGTCCGCCAGGGCTCGTCTCTGCTCCAGGCGATCCTCTTCGTTGGCGATTGCTTGACGGCTATTGGCCAAGGCGTCCTGGTTTTCCTGTATCTGCTCAAGCAGAGATACCAGGACATCCTCCAATTCCGCTTTTGCTTGAGTGCACTCATCGATTCTGTTTAGCAGTCCATCGCGTTGTCCTTCGGCACCGCGGATGGCGGACTGCAGTTGATCGAACTCGGCCCGATTGCGGTCGTGATCTTGTTGGAGTCCATCGATCTTGGCCTGCAGTTGCGCGATGGCAGCGATGCTGGCGGCGGTACGGCGTTCCTGCTCTTCACCGATCAACTCGATCTCCGCTTGCATTTCTGATCGCAGTTCGCTGAGGTGAGCCAAATCGGCCTTGATCGACACCGTATTGTCGATAAGGTTGCTTCGCTCTTTGTTCAACTCCCGCAGACGATCTTGGATCTTTTGAGCCTCAATCTTTTGCTCCTCTTGTTCCATAACCCAGGCGGCGCGAGTCGATTCGCGAGTCGATTCGAGAACCATCAAATCCGCACTTACTGTTTCACGACGTGCGGCGACATCGAACAGCTCATCGGTGTGCGCTGCGATGGAGCGTTCCAATTCTTTGCGTTCGTTTTCCAGACGAACGACGCTGTGTTGCAGCCGATGGACTCGCGAAGCTTCACCCATGATCGAAGCTCGCAGTTCGACAAGTTTTGCATCGTATTGGCTCTGGTTTGCCTGCGCGATACGGTTTTGTTCTTTGAGATCGTCAGCGAGGCTATTTTGGTTTTCGATTTCGATGGACAAATCGTTCAAATCGCGACTAAGGCGCTTCACGCGATACTGCAGATCCACTTGGATTTCGGCGAGTGCCTGCACTTGTATAGCAATCTCTGTCGCATTCTCAGCCGATCGTCGCACCAAGACTTCCTGAGCGTATCCACGCATCACACGATCATAAAACAGACTGATGGCAGCGATGACAAACAGAACGGTACACCCAAGGTTGGATAGGGCGATTTCTTGCGTGGGCGTATGACTGTTGATTGCGAAGGCATTCACCGAGATGCACAGAACGGTTCCCAAGCCGAACAAACCGATGGTCGTACTCGACGGTACGCTTTGCTTGGCAGCGATCGGTCGAATCGCATTTTCCCAATCCGCGACTCGCGAGCGATAGCCATCGATGGCAACTCGCAGTTTGCGAAGGATCGCGTCTTCTACAACGATCGGCTCGAAGACTGCTAGGTTTTTCTCCGATTCGGATGAGGCAAAAACCTCTTCTTGAATTGGTCGATTCACGTTGGATTCGAAGATTCCGGGCTGCATGCGGCAATACCTTGATCTGGGGAACACCTAACCTAGTTCTCACAACTTTTCTCGTTGATCGGAAAAGTTTCCCCAAACCCGCAGCATTTCCCAATCAACGAAGTCGAGATTCATCTCGAAGACGGTGGTGGACGCTACAAACGCTACAGGACGTACGCAGTAACGTGGCTAACAGATATCAGAATGAGAAAGGCCGAGCAAGAATCAATCACACGGGCGCGGGAGCGGTTATTTCATTGAGTCCCTCGAGCCCTAGCCTAGCGCAGAAATCCCCGAACGATTCGGTCTCTTGCCGAGTCTCCTTAAACGCAACAAAAAGTGGCTTGAGTGTGTCAACGATGTTTTCAAGCGGGATCAAGTCGCGGTAGATGAACGCGAGGCGAGTCCCGAGGCGAGCGCCTCCGACGTAAACGGTATATTTGCCTTTGGCTTTTCCGACCAAACCGATGTCCGCATTGTAGGGCCGGGCACAACCGTTCGGGCAACCGGTCATGCGAACCGTGAAAAGCTCCTTTTCAAGTCCGAGATCTGCGAGTGTTTTTTCCATCGTATCGATCACACTAGGCAATGCTCTTTCGCTCTCGGTGATCGCCAGGCCGCACGTTGGAAGCGCAACACAAGCGATGGACCATCGACGTGCGTTCGAGATTTCCTCGACCAACGGCAGCCCTCTTCGCTTAATCATCGATTCGAGCTTAGGCCGGTCCCGTTCCTCGAGATTGCAAAAGAGAAGACTTTGGTGGGCGGTTAATCGAATTTCGGGATTGAGTTCGTGACAGATCTCCCGCAGAGCGGCTTTCCACGACCTGTTTTCGTCGTCGTACAAGCGCCCGTTCTCCACGTTGAAGCCGTAGAACCAGCGACCGTCCCCTTGTGCGTCCCAGCCCATATGATCGTTGTGTTCGGTCACATCATCAGGCGTGCAGTCCGCGAGTTTGGTACCGTAGTACTCCTCGACATGGTGGCGAAACCATTCGATTCCCTTGTCGTGCACCAAGTACTTGAGCCTCGCTCGTTTCCGATCGTCGCGATACCCAAAGTCCCGTTGGACTTTGACGATCGCTTCGGCGACCTCGACCGCTTGTCCGGGAGTAACGAATGCCATTCGCGAAGCCAATCGAGGGAATGTTTTCTTTGCGCTCGGGGTGACTCCGAGTCCGCCACCGACGGTGACGTTGTATCCGATCACTTGCCCATCTCGAACCACTGCGATAAAGCCGAGGCAGTTGGTATACACGTCCGTACAGTTGTCATAGGAGATAGCGATCGCAGTCTTGAATTTACGTGGCAAGTATGTCTTGCCATAGATCGGTTCGAATTCTTCATCGCTCCCACCTTCGAGTGTTTCCTCGCCCGTCTCAATATCTTTGAGCCAGAGTTCGTAATAAGACTTTGTTCGAGGAGACAGGTGATCGGAGATCGCGAAGGCGAGTTGCTGCACGGCAGGCCTGACCGCGTCGCGATAGGGTGCCGGGCAAGCCATCGTGTTTCGGTTCACGTCGCCGCATGCTGCCAACGTAGTCATCATGACATCGTTGATATTCTGCATGCACTCCCGCAGATCGGATTTGAGGATACCGTGCAACTGCAAGCCTTGACGGGTCGTGATCTTTAGCGTCGAATTGCCGATGGAATCGCAGATGTCGAGATGCGCGATCAGTTGCTCAGCGGTCATGATTCCAGCGGGAATCCGAGTGCGGACCATGAAGCTGTATTGCTTTTCGCTTTTGCCTGATGGCGTCGATGCGCCGCGTGCCTCGCGGTCGTCCTGTTGGTAGGTGCCATGGAACTTCAGCAGTTGCAGGTCATCCTTACCGAAGTGATCTGTGTCTGCTCGCAATTCCTGTCCGATCGTACCCCGGAGATAGTGGCTGGCATCCTTGATCAGTTCCACGGCACTCAATTTGGCTTCAGATTCGTTATTTGCTTCGGACATCGTTTCCGCGTTCTTCAAGGGATCAATAAAGGCACCGCGACTCCCTACGCCGTGCGAGAAGATCAGTATATAACAATTTCAGGATTTGTTGGGTGTGCACTTAGGACGCACTTCCCGTAGATTGTATTCGAATACGAGGCTGGGTCCGCGATGAGCGCGAAAGTACTGGATGGGAAAGGGATCGCTCTGCAGATCCGAAGCGAAATTGCGGAGCGAGTTCTCGCTTTCCGCGAACGCAATGGAGTTGCTCCCTGCCTTGCGGCTATTTTGGTGGGAGATGATCCAGCGAGCCAAGTTTACGTTCGAAACAAGGAGATCGCATGTGGCAAAGCCGGGATGGATAGCAAGCTTTTTCGCCTACCCGCCGCGACCACCACGGAAGACTTGCTGAAACTGCTCGAGACCCTCAACGCGGATTCGAAGATTCATGGCATCCTGGTCCAGTTGCCGCTCCCATCGCATATCGATCAGCGGCGTGTCCTGGACTACGTATCACCCGAGAAGGATGTGGACGCATTCGCTCCGGAAAACGTCGGCCTGATTTCTCAAGGGCGACCCCGTTATTTGCCATGCACGCCGCATGGGGTGATGCAATTGTTGCATCGCTGCGGTATCCCGCTGGCGGGTGTCGAGGTGGTGGTGGTCGGGCGAAGCGACATCGTCGGGAAACCACTGGTCAGTATGTGCCTGCAGAAAGAGGGGCCTGGTGGAGCAAGCAATGCCAACGCGACCGTCACCTGCTGTCACAGCCAAACGCGAAACCTGGGCGAAGTCACTCGTCGAGCCGATATTTTGATCGCCGCGATGGGCCGAGCTCGCGCGATCACTGCAGACATGGTCAAGCCGGGGGCTGTCGTGATTGATGTGGGGATCAACCGCGAGGGAGACCGCTTGGTCGGAGACGTAGACTTTGATGACGTGTCTCAGGTCGCCAGCGCGATTACCCCGGTTCCAGGCGGGATTGGTCCGTTGACAATTGCGATGCTCTTGGAAAACACGTTAGTCGCTGCAGAATTCGCCGCCAACGCAAAGCAACCTTAAACCGCTTTGCGACAGACCGGTATTTGTCGCCGATTCGCCGAAGCGTGTTTTATTGCAGTGTGACTATTTGATGCTGTCCTTGATGCTTTCCAGGATGATCAGCAAGTGCTTGGCCCGCGTTAAGGACCCTACTTCCTTGACGAATTGAACGCCTGCTTCGAGTTCCGCGATACTCATTCCAGCCCCTGAAGGGACCAAGGCGGTGGACTCAGTTCGCGAGGCTGCAGACGATTTGGATTCCGCTCCCTTCCGCCCCGATGATTTTCCTCCACTCCGTTTCATCAGACTCTTGACGTTGGCAACGTCTGCGGCAGTAACTTTGTATTGTTTGAGAGATTCTACGATATCTCGATTCCGAGATTCGGGATTCTCTTCGAGATATTTTCTAATACGTTGCGCTTTGCTTAGATCTTTCGTCACGATTTGACGTTCCTTTGCATGTTTTGGATGTGAGTCATCGATGGGTTCTTCGGACGCCAAGCGATTTTGTTCCGCTTCGCGAATCAAGGCTTCTGGCACACGGTCGACCAAGTCATCCAAAGTCACAACGCGTTCGATATCCAGCATGGGTTGCGATCCTATTAAATTGAATGATGTTGGAATGAAATGGCGAACGCTAACGAGTTCGCATTAATTGGGCGACAGTCGACTCCGGTGGTCATCGAAGCCTTCCTCGGGCACGTCATTGCCGGGCAAGTCTCTCGGGCAACGCTTCCGATCTCAAAAGCAGGAGAGTGAGTTGGAATGCGAGAGAGACTTTAGATGATAGACGTTACGCTATGATCGTCAACGGCTAAAAAACTTCTGTTTTGGCTTTAATATCCAGGTCATTGCACCCACGAGGCATGCTCGCGAAGGAGCTGATTTTTGCTATACTTTATCCGTCAAGAATGACGGTGTACGCGAACGTGCGCCGGATTGTTTTGATGGCCGTTTCGCGGCCCCAAAAAGCCGGGTTTTGGTAAAATTGCCAACCCTTGGCGAGCTGACTGCACTCCTCCTTTTGGACACGCAATGACATCTGCAAACGACAGTGACTCCCCCGAATCCGAACCACAGGACCTCGGTTTGGATCGATCCGATTACAACGCGGAGGATCTGAAGTATCTCAATGACCTCGAGCATGTTCGGGCACGCCCCGGCATGTACATCGGCGATACGACGCTTAAAGGGTTGCACCATTTAGTTTACGAAGTCGTCGACAATTCGATCGACGAGGCCATGGCGGGTTTTGCTCGCACGGTTTCCGTTTCCATCAACTCCGATGGCTCGGTGACCGTGGAGGACGATGGTCGCGGCATTCCTGTCGAGAGACATACCGACCTTTCGGAAAAGATGGGACGAGACGTTAGCACGCTGGAAGGGGTGATGACCGTTTTGAAGTTCGGTGGCAAATTCGAGAAGAAGGCCTATCAAACTTCTGGAGGACTCCACGGCGTGGGTGTCACCGTGGTGAACTTCCTCTCGCAATGGTGCGAGGTCGAGGTCTACCGCGACGGCAAGGTTTCGACGCAATCCTACGAACGCGGTGTTGCGACGGGTCAGGTACGGGAAGCCGGTGTAACCACCAAGCGGGGTACCAAGACAACATTCAAGCCCGATTCTCAAATCTTCCCGAATACGAAGTTCATCTATGACACGCTAGCCAAGCGACTGCAGGAACTCGCGTTCCTCAACAGTGGCGTCCGCATCAAAGTTCGAGACGAACGCAACAATCACGGGGACGAATTCCATTACGAGCGAGGAATCGAGGAGTTTGTCGAGTTCCTGAACCGAGCAAGCGATGTGGTCCACAAGGACGTGATCGTGATCGACGGCACCAAGGACGATATCGGCTACACCATCGCCCTCCAATACTCCGAGGAATACACCGAGACCCTGCAGTCCTATGCCAATAACATCCACACCCTCGAGGGTGGTACGCACGTTTCCGGCTTCCGATCTGCACTGACTCGAACACTAAACAACTACGGCAAGAAGGAAAACCTCTTCAAGGACCTGACACCGACCGGAGATGACTTCCGCGAAGGCTTGACCTGCGTGATCTCCGTTCGCGTCCCCCATCCGCAATTCGAAGGACAGACGAAAACCAAACTGGGCAACAGCGATGTCGAAAGCGTGGTGAACTCTGCGGTCGGAGACGCATTGTCCAAATACCTCGAGGAAAATCCTAAGAACGCGAAGCTTCTGGTCCGAAAAGGTTTGCTCGCAGCCGAGGCTCGCGAAGCCGCCCGCAAAGCCAAAGATGCTCTGCGAAAACGGAAGGATGCACTGGGAGGTGGAGGACTGCCAGGCAAACTGCGCGATTGCATCAGCAACAAAATGGAAGAATGTGAACTCTACCTCGTCGAAGGTGACTCGGCCGGAGGAAGTGCCGAAGGTGGACGCTTCCGAGACACGCAAGCGATCCTCCCGCTCCGAGGTAAGATCATCAACGCTTACAAGAGCCGTGAAGACAAAGTCCTCGCCAACGAGGAAGTCATGAGCATGATCCAGGCGATCGGTTGCGGCATAGGAAGCGATCAAGACATCGCTAAACGCCGCTACAACCGCGTCATCATTATGACCGACGCGGACATCGATGGCTCCCACATCCGAACTCTCTTGCTTTGCTTCTTCTATCGCCAGATGTACCAACTGGTCGCTGGTGGGCACGTCTACCTCGCACAACCTCCCCTCTATCGCGTCGTAAGAGGAAAAAAAGAACGGTACTACGTGCAAACCGAAGAAGAGATGAAGCAGCAGTTGCTCGAAAAAGGACTTGGCGACAGCTACTTCGTCGGCGAAGAGGGGATGAAGATCGAAGGGGAAAAGATGCGATCCCTCTGCAAGTCGCTGGCATCTCTTGAGGAAGCGATCCTCGCCCTGGAACGCCGCGGCATCTCGTTGCGTGTTCACTCTGAGAGAATGGATCCGGAAACGAAAAGGCTGCCCGTGTTTCACCTGGATCTCGGCGTTGAGGATCGCTGGTTCATCACCCGCGACAAACTCGATGAGTTCCTTGCAACTCGCCAAATTCGCGTCGATGACAGTGTGCCCGAGGGAGAACCCGCGAAGTCCGATACGAAAGAAGACGCGACACGGGCCGCTCGCATCACAGAGATCTTCGAAGTCCGAACCATCAACTCGGGACTCAAGGATATCGCGGAACACGGTTTCTCGATCGCCGACCTCATCCCTAAAGAGCGAACCGGAGCTACCGACTCTCGCTTCTATCTCCATCGCGAGGAAAACGTGATCGGACTGGAAGACCTTCGCGAGTTGCTGCCAGCTATTCGAGAGATCGGCCGCCGCGGTTTGACCATTACCCGCTTCAAGGGACTCGGCGAAATGAATGCCGAAGAACTTCGAGAAACAACCCTCGATCCGAGCAACCGGACCATGGTCAAGATCGAACTTCCCGATGCCGCTGCAGCCGACGAAATGTTCCGAGTCCTGATGGGTGACAAGGTCGAACCCAGACGCGAGTTCATCGAGAAGCATGCACTCGATGTCCGAAACCTGGACGTGTAGCGCGATTACAATCGCACACCCACGCGAAATGGATTGATGCTGATCGCATACCGAAACGCTTCGTCGATCCGGTCGAGCGTAAAGTGATCGTGAATCAATTCCCGGATCGGGAATACATCATGAGCCATTTCGATGAATTCCACGGCGTTTCGAAAATCTTCCGTGTTGTAATTATGCAATCCGCGGATAGAGATCAGGTTTCGGACAATATGCTCCGCCTGCATATTCACCGGCCTACAGGGGCTGACCGCACCGATCCAGACCGCAATCCCTCCAACGGCCATCATCTCAAGCGTCTTTTCCATACTCGATGGGACACCGCTAGCTTCGATCACAATATCGACGCTGCTTTGATGTTCGATCGTGGTTGGGTTTGTGGATTGGATATCTATCGGAGGATCGGAATCTCGCGGTAATTCAATTGTGTAGTCGGCTCCAAAGCGTCTCGCCATGTCGAGTCGGCCTGCATCAATGTCCATTGCACCTACGCATCTAGCGCCCGCCTTGCGCGCCATCGAGCACGCGAGAACGCCCAGCATGCCTGCACCGGAAATGAGCACCCTGCGATCCTTCACGGGTCCCGCCAATCGAAGAGCACCTGCCACGGTTGCCACGGCGCAGTTGGTGATCGCAGCGATGGGAACCGGTACTTCGTCTGAGATTTTGATGATGGGTGTATGGGGGCGCAGGATCATGAACTCGCTGAGCCCGCCATGAAGAGTTTTGCCAGCGGCGAGTTGTTCATGGCCGTACTTGAATCGGTCGGCTCCTTTTTGCGGCATCCCTCGCATCGACATTTCACTTGCCGGATCACTTGCGAAAATTCCCCAGGTGACGCGGTCGCCTATTTGTAGTTGCGTTCCTCGCAGATCCGTCCTCGATGCATTCGCACCGAACTCATGCACTCGACCGACCACCTCGTGGCCTAGGATGGTCGGCGTTGGCTCGATCCGTTTACCGCTATAGGTTGCGATATCGCTCCGGCAGAGGGTTACCATCTCATTGCGCACAAGAATCTCATGCGGATTGAGAGGCGGTATCTCGACTCCGATAATCTCCATCGGAATCCCGCTACCTGAAAAGACAGCCGTTCGGGCGGTAGGACGAGATTCTAGCGTCACGATCGGTCCTAGTGCGTGCCAGCGTTCGCAACCGAACCGGCCAGTTGGCCGAGTTCATTCCAGAACGTCACGTATTTATCGCGGTGCTTGATGTATTCCGCGTCAAACACGGCCCGTCGCAACTCTTCCCGTTGCGTTACGAACTTGCCGTAATCCCGTTCGTCATCAGGATGAAAGATCGGGCATGGACGATCGTAAACAATCGTCGCACCGAGATGGCCATCATTGTGAAAACGGGACATTCCGATGACTCGGTCTGCGACATAGATCGCCTCATTGAGTTCATGCGTCACCATGAGAATCGTGTATTCAGGCCTGCGCCCTTCTCGCTTCGCGATCAAGTTTTCTTGGTAGAACTTCAGCAGCATGATCTGCAGTTCCTCGCGCATCGCTTCATCCAACGCGCCAAACGGTTCATCAAGGAGAACGATCTTCGGCTTCATGATAAATGCTTGCGCGACGGCGACCCGTTGCCGCATCCCTCCGGACATTTCGCCCGGATATTTTCCACACGCTTCCTCCAAACCGACTCGCTCCAAGAACGCTCTCGACTTACGCAAGTGTTCTCGACGGAGTTTTGAGTATTTCGGAAACAAGAAAATTCGTTCCCAGAGAGCGCTTTCGTCCAGCTTCAAACCGAAGCTGACATTTTTTTCTGCGGTAAGAAACTCGTAAAGCGAATACTGTTGATACACGATCCCGACGTCGCGAGTCGGACCGCGAACGGGGACACCATCTGCGAGTATCTCCCCTTCGCTCGGCGGGTGGGTTCCGAGGATGGCTTTGAGGAGTGTGCTTTTTCCGCAACCGCTCGGACCGACGACCGCTACGATCTGGCCGGGCAAGACTTTGAGATTGATATTGTCCAATACGCGAAAGTCACCGAAGTAGTGACTGACGTTTCTTATTTCAAGTGCGTATTCGCTCATGATAGGTGTGGCTCAATGTGCCGATGAATGGGGAGATGCTCCCCCTTTGAAGAAGATGCCAACGACTTTCTTCACTGCTATAACGAGTGCCACAGCGGCGAGACCGGCCAAGATGCCAAAGATGGCATCGTACAGAAATGGACTGATTGCTTTGAGTGCTGGCCCGACCAAGGGTGTCCCTTCAAGG
>CAYXFO010000056.1:12891-15530 GCA_964464255.1 uncultured Pirellula sp. | reverse complement strand
GTGGCGGTCAGCATCAGATCCCAACTGAAGCCTGAAATCACCCAGGTTGCGAAAGGTGCAACAAAAAATTCCCCCCATGCTTGTTCACCGGCACTGGTAAAATGGATCCCAAAGCAGACCATGGGCAATATCAATCCTGCCACCGATAATGCAGCGTACACATATCGCAACATGCGTTCATTCCCTGTCAACATTTCGTCGAGATTTACGATCAACTTTTTAGCAACCAACGAGTATTCGCGAACCATGATAACCGAGAATCTGCGGCAACTGCTCATTCCAGTGATATTCTGGATCGGGATCGTAGCGTACATAGATCCCGTGGTCGCGCAATTCGATCCGCTCCCCTACAAAGTGGGTGACAAGATCGAGATTCGATACTTTGATAACTGGTTCGAAGCAAAGGTTACGGAGATCTTGCCCCGAGGGGTGGCCCTCAAAGCGGAATTCACGGACGAGACCGGCGAGAAAACGACGAGTGTCTTCACGTCGCGCGACATCCGGGAACGCCGCGCTACCCAGGACCCAAATCCCGCCATCAAAACATTTCCAAACAGCGAAGCGAACAACAACGGCAGCAACAAAGAGGATCGCAGCGATCCATTCGGCGGCAACGGCGAAGATAGATCGAAATCTGCGAAGGGAGATCAGGGTAGCGACAAACCGATAATCGACGAAAGTGTATGGGCGGATACATCCCCCACCCGGAAATCCTTGCGATCAGAGGTTGGCGACATGACGGAGCCAGGCATGGTTCAAGTTCCACTGTGGGTCGTCACATTAGTCCGATGGGGTCCTTTTTCTGTACTCTTTCTGGGTGGTCTCATCCTGTTCACGGTCGGTCTTCTGAACTCGAACAAGTACTACTGAACTCATAGCAGACAGTTGCATCGCTGCTAGTCCTGCGGTCCAACTCCAACGCCGCGGTTGATCAACTTCTCAAGCTGAACCATCGTGAGCATGGCGGCTTGGCAAGGTATCAGTATTCGCTCGTCGGCGATTGTCAGGATCTCCATATGTTCCAAAGAAGTGTAGGCAACTTTGATAGATGCCCAGGGAATCGTGATCGGTTTTCTCGAATCGTCTCGAAAGAAGAAGATCAGTGCATTGCCAGTGATGATCGCACCGGCATTGAAGCTCTGCACTATAGCGATGACGCTCGATCGCTCTACTGGGTACGTCAAGTATCGGGTTGCATGATTGAATACTTCGTTTGTGACAGCCGAACCGATCATCCCGTCGGCTTGCGGAAGAAAACTTTGACAGAGTGTTTGTAGCTCCAACGGGCTGGAGAACTGAAGCTTGGGCTCGAAGTCCCTGCGTATAACTCGATAGGTCCGAAGCTCTGGGTTTTCGGGTAACTGGGTCAACCCTTGCTCCAGTTCCTCCCAAAGTGAATCGGGGATACTGTCAAAGGCTCGCTTCAACTCTATCGTCTTGTTCGATGCTAATTCCGTAATGGTCGGCAGGGGCATAAACCAATGATCTGAAAAGCCAGGGCACATACCTTGAAAGAAACAGACTGTCGAAATCCGGCCCGGACGCGCTCGGAAGGGCTCGAGTCGATGGAGCGGTTGTTCCATGAGGCGAATGACTTTGCACGAACCGACACCGAGCGACAGATCGCTGTACACGGCGATGACCGGCGGATCAACCGTGAGTATTCTTGCAGGACAAATGCAACCGGACACGAACTTCTTGCGAACCGATTGCACGAGTCGAAACATGAAGTATGCACAAGCCAGTACCAGTGGATATCCGATGCATGTGATCGTTGAAAGCCCGAGAGCCATCGCCAGTAGGCCGAGGCGCAACATAAACGGATACGGGAAGCTCCTGAAGTACTTCCAAAGATTAACTCGCAGCAGTGCTGGGTTCGCTGCGGTGAACCCTTGCCCCTGTTCGTTTCGAGCGTGTTTAGCTCGCAGGCTTTGCGCCTCGGGCGAATAGGCGATCGGTTTTCGCATCGGCGGGAAGGGTACCGCCGCCATCGCACTATCGATATCTGTATCCCACGACACAGCGGTGGACTGTTCGGCCTGCGCCTTGGATGGCGACTTTTCCGGAGAGATCTGCGACGATTGTGGAACACAGATCGGTTGCTCACAGGCCTTGCACTTCAACGTTTTCCCAGCATAGTTGCCAGGAACCTCGTAGATCGCACCGCACTCGCAGGAGAACCGGATTCGCATTTTGCTCCGTGGTCTTTCGTCCGACTTGGCGTTTCGTGAAGAACAGTGAAATGTGAGCACACAGGATAATCGTCATTACGAAGGCATGCCACATGGCAATGTTTCTTCTGTACCATAATTCGAAGGCCCCACGGGTTGGTTTACGATATCTGTCGGGATGAAGACGCAGACGTTGGCTAGCAAAGGGGTCTCACGTTGAAGTATCTGCGGATTCATGGTTCAACGGGATCGGAAAATCCACCTGCTGGCAATTCCCCTTGACGTGAACGAGTGGATTTGCGAAGCATCCGGTTGGCGAGGGCTGCTATGGGTCCGCACGGATGGCGGATCGGCTCATCGCATTGCCACGACTGACGTGCTTTCCCAAGCCTCTCGAGCCGAAATGTCCTTCTCCCGCTCCCATCGCAATGACCGGCGCCGACGCGTGATCCGCGAATCGATTGCTGC
>CAYXFO010000056.1:0-12881 GCA_964464255.1 uncultured Pirellula sp. | reverse complement strand
GGATCGCGCGGAAACGTTTCATACTGGCTATCGCGATCCCGGGTACAGCCAAGCGGTTCGCAAAACCTGCCAGCAACGAATGGTCCAACTCATCCCCATCCGGCCCGGGTCACTCGCCTTGGTATTGACGGTGATGTGGACTGTGTGGGGATTGCTGTTGCTGGCCCACTATCTGTTTCATGTGCGAGCCAGTGATACGGGCCGTTCTACGACTTTGATCCTGCAGTTGTTTGATGTCCGAAGTCCCCACAGCATCGCGAACTGGATGACGTGCCAGTTATGGATGCTGACGGCGATTGTGGCCTGGATGATCTATCGCATTCGCCAACATAAACTCGACGACTATCGAGCCAAATACCGTATCTGGATCGTCTTGGCATGCGTTGCCTTGTTCTCGAGTTTCGATACTGCGACATCCGCTCTGTATTTGTTTGGGCAATCCATCGATGGCTGGACTCGCAAAGAGATCGGTTATGGCGGTTGGCCGTTGGTATTGGCCTGCTACGCGTCACTTATCGCGATTACGGGATTGCGCCTATCGAGTGAATTGAAAGGAACTCCAACAGCCGTTGCTTTTTGGTTTGGCGGACTCGTCGCCTGGGCCTGTGCAGCTTTGTTGGGTACCGGGCTGCTGAAACTAGACTGGAGCACCGGCACGATCGATTTGACGGTTGGTGCGTGTTGGCTGGGAGGTGTACTACTAGTATTCCAGTCTGCAGGCATCTACTTGCGCTATTGTTACATTCAAGCTCAGAAGCGTTTCGTCGAACGCGCTATCGCAGCACCTTCGAATTTCAAGATCGGCATGCCCTCGATGCCTCGCATGCCATGGTCGCGATCGAAATCCTCGGACGACGAGACCGATGGCGACAAAGAAAAAGACGATGATGAAGACGAAGCCGAGGACGGCGTTCTGGATACGATTCCAAAGAAAACATGGTTACCATGGCGTCGATCTGCTAACTCAGCCGATGCGGAGTCTGCAAGTCCTCCTAAAGAACCCAAACGACCGATGCGTCTGTTCGGAATTCTTCCCAGTCGCGAGGAAGCCAATGAAGCCCTCATCGGTGAACCGGTTGCAGAGGACGAAGGCGGCCCGGCTGATACAGGGCTAACGAAGAAATCCGGTTGGTTTGGTCTGGGCGGAAACAAGTCGGCGGATGTGCAAAGCCGCAGTACAACTACATCCACAACACCTAAGTCCGTCAGCAAACCTACCGCTAAGCCAGAACCAACCAAACGCGGTTGGATTCCTTCATTCGGCCGCTCCAAGAAGCTAGCCGATCCAACGACATCGAAGCCGACGGTTTCCAGCTCATCGACGTCGCCAGCAAAGAAGGACGACTCCGATACAAAAGCTCCAAAGAAATCCTGGTTCCCATTCCGCAAGCGGACGCAGGCTACGACCGAAAAGAAAGAAACAGGCGAATCGAAACCACCCAGTAACAAATCTGCCGATCGAAGCGAGGAGAAGTCCAAGAGTGCAAAGCTGGCAGCATCCTCGGATAGCAAAGGAACAAAACGGCTTGCATCGAAGATCTTTGGCTGGCTTGACGGCCTTAAACTCAAGCCGCCAGTAGATAATTCTCTTCCCACGCGTGGCGCATCGTCTGCTTCTACTTCCGCTGCCGGAGGTGATGGAGGACCAAAGCCGATCGCTGCTTCGAATACACCGTTCCCGAGCACTTCTGCGAAATCGACGACATCCCAGCCAACATCGAACTCCGCCAACCAAAGCGAGGATGACGACGATGGCACAAATGATTATCGCCATCTTTCAAAGGCGGAACGAAAACGCTTGCGTCGTCAGCAATGGAACGATCGCTACGCGGCATGATCAGAGAACGCCATAAGTTTGGAACGCCTGCGATGCTGACATTCCGTTTCGAATTGCGTCGCGCACTTTATTCTCCCCGTGCACTTTGTCGAGAGCCTGTTCGATGACTCGGTTCTCAACGTGTTGCGGCACAACCACCACACCATCACGATCCGCGAACACAAGGTCGCCTGGCTGAAAGGTGACACCATCGATCTGAACAGGGACATCGATTTGCACGACCCGCTGTCGATGCAGGCTATCGTAGGGAGATGTGCCGCGAGCGATGACCGGAAAGCCCATGGCAGCGATCTTGTCCAGATCGCGCACAGCGCCATCGATGATCGCCCCCACGCACCCTCGCCGCATCGCTGCAGTCGTCAGCAACTCGCCCCAGATACCCGAGCGAAGCGATCCTCCAGTCGCCGCAATCATCACATCATCCGGGCAACATGCATCGACCGACCGAAGCTCCAATTCGTAGGGTTTCGGATCCAATTCGTACGTGTCGACCCACAACATGGTACGGCAACGGCCGACCAACACACTGTGCTCTGTCCCGATATTCCATGTTGAACAACCCAACGCAATGCGCGGCGATTGATCTCGAAAACCCAATTGGTCAAGCGCGTCGCAGACCACTGCGGAATACAAGCTCCTTCGGAGCTTTTCAAGCGAGTGCGATGATTGATTCATGCTGTCCTGTCCCTCCAGCCACCTGGATGCCTACAATAGCCCAAATCCAAAAGTCCGCATTATAGGTGAACGGCCAGACACTGCGGCGTGTGGCTCCATGATTGATGAACAAGGAATCCAAAGCATGCGAGTCGGCATCGCTGCATTGATGCACGAATCGAACACGTTTATCTCAGGCACCACGCCGATGGATCGCTTTCGGGAAGATCTTTTCCTGACGGGCGGCGAGGTTGCAAACAAGCTCGCGACGAGCCATCACGAGACCGGAGGATTCTTTGAGGGGTTGAGGAACCCGCAGCGTTCCGCGACAGAGGCAGCGATGATCGAGCCAGTCCCGCTCGCAGCGTTTCGAGCGACTCCTTCGGGAGTATTGCAAGCGGGCCTACTCGATCGCTTTCTCGACATCATGCTCAGCGAGATATCGCGTGCTGGCAGGCTCGATGGTTTGCTCTTGGCAGTCCACGGCGCTGCGGTCGCCGAGGACCATCTCGATGCCGACGGATATTGGCTCGGTCGGTTGCGGGAATCCTTGAACGATTCCATTCCGATCATCGCTACTTTGGATGCTCATGCGAATTTGTCGCAACAAATGGTGGATGCAGTCGATGCCTTTGTAGCCTATCGGACCAATCCCCATTTGGATCAGCGGGATCGAGGGATCGAGGCGGCGCGATTGATGACCCGTACCTTGGCTGGCGAAATACGTCCGAAGATGGGGGCGGCTTTTCCTCCGATGGTGATCAACATCGAGCGACAGGGGACCTCGGAACCCCATTTGCGTCCCATTTATGAGCAGGCGGATCGGCAACTCAACGGCCCTCGAGTTTTGAGCAACAGCGTTTTGCTCGGTTTTCCCTATGCCGATGTGCCGGAAATGGGAAGCGCGACTCTGGTTGTCACCGATGATGATCGCGAATCCGCCCAACGATTCGCCGATGAACTTGCGGATGCTCTGTGGCAGACGCGCGATTCGATGGTTGGACAACTGATCAGTGTGCAGCAAGCGATCGATTCGATAGTCGCCCAGGGCGAGGGACCGACTTGCCTTCTCGATATGGGGGACAACGTCGGTGGTGGATCCGCTGCGGATGGTACTGTCTTGCTCGAAGCGTTGCATCGCTCGAAGATCGGTCCAAGCTTCCTTTGCATCTTCGATCCAGCGGCCGTGCAACGTTGCCGCGAGTCCGGCGTTGGAAGCCATCTGTCACTCGAGATCGGGGGACATACCGATCACCTACATGGAAATCCCTACACGATGCTTGTCGCGGTGGAATCGATGCATCCTGGTCGGTTCTCGGAATCGGAAGCGCGACACGGGGGGATTCGAGAGTTCGATCAAGGTCTCACGGCGATCGTTCGATCGATCGATTCCCCATTGACCGTCATGCTAACAACGCGGCGCATGGTCCCATTCAGTTTGCAACAGCTGCGAAGTTGTGGCATTGAACCTAGAAAATTCCGAATACTGGTAGCCAAAGGGGTGCACGCCCCGCTTGCTGCCTATCGTGAGGTTTGCGATTCGTTGGTGCGTGTAAATACACCAGGATCCACAAACGCCGACTTAAACTCCCTGACTTTTCAGCATCGACGTCGTCCCATGTTTCCATGGGAGAATCCGCGTAGAATGGGAGTTCCACGATCGTGATTCCATCAGCGACAACCCCGCATCATTCCCGACGGTTACAAATCCATGGCTAACGCCTCATCCGATCCTACACCGTCCGATCTGCCGCCGTCCAACTCGACTACTTCCGCAACAGCATCCTCACCGATGAACTCGGCGATACCCTCTGCGATTACGGAACCTGCAAAGAGGAGACGCCCGAGCGCTGTCTGGTTGCTGACTCTCGCATGCGCAGCCTTGAGCGCCTGGTTGCTTTTCAGCGCGTACCGCAATCAAGGGGAATGGATCGAAATCGAATTTGATCAGGGGCATGGGTTACAGCCGGCCGACTCACTGAGATTCCGTGGAATTGAAATCGGACGGGTGGAAAAGATTGACCTCCGCGCCAACCCACCCGGTGTCTTGGCAACCGTGCGATTAACGCCCAACGCAAAGTCGGTTGTCACCGAGGGGACACGTTTCTGGATCGCTCGACCGGTGGTTTCGATCGATTCGATCCAAGGTCTAGAAACCGTGATTGGGCCAAAGTACATCGCCATGGAACCTGGGAAAGGGACCGCAGCGAAAGCAAGACGATTCATCGGGCTGGAGGCACCTCCTCCGATCCATCCCAAGGAGGGTTCGATCGAGATCGTACTGGACAGCAAACAGCGGCACGGACTGACCAGCGGCGCACCGATCCTGCATCGCGGATTCCGAGTCGGTGATGTGCTCAGTGTGGAACTGGCAAGCGATTCGCGCAGCGTCATTATGCGGGCCGCGATCGATCCAGAGTATCACGAGTTGGTTCGCAGCAATTCGAAATTTTGGGTTCGCAGCGGATGGCGTTTTGAACTGGGCCTTCGCGGAATCAGTATCGCCGCCGACAGCATCGGCGAAATCCTCTACGGAGGTATCGAGTTTGCCACGCCGAATACCGAAGGGCGTATCGCATCGACCGGGTCTCGATTTGAACTGGTTGAAGAACCACTCGATGATTGGTTGGATTGGCAGCCATCCCTCCCGTACGGTGCTCGCTGGGACAACATTCGGTTCCAAACGCATCAATCGCATCGGATGGCGTTGCGATGGAAAGAGAAATCGTTCGGATTCACCGTTGATCGCCAAAGGCAGGGTTGGGCTTTGATCCTCGATGATGGCAGTTTGGTGTGCCGCGATGATCTCTGTGCGGTGCCCAAGGGTGCGCTCAAGGATTCGGCAAACGTCGAGTTCGTCGGGACTGCACAATCGCCATCGGATCCCATCGCATCGAGCCCGCTGAGCGATGGCCATCGACTGATCAAGGTACCGCTTCAAACGGCCAATCTCGAATCGGTAGTTCCGTTCGCTGCAAAAAATGTTTTGCTCAAACCGATCTCCGCAGAGACCCCATCGCAGCCTCCCTCGAGGCCTGAAAAGAAGAGCGTCACCAAACCACCCGTGGATGTCGTTGTGGCTGCACCGGAATTTTCGAAGGGGCTGATCCTCGACGCAGGAAGATTGACTCCAACGGCTAAGGGTTGGCAGATCGATTCGAGGATCCCCGTTCCGGCCGATTTGGATTCCGCGCCGGTGCTGGAAACCTCGAGCGGTCGGTGTATCGGCTTACTCAATGTTCAGGGTGGAGTGGGTGTAGTGGCCCTGATCGAAGACCTCGAATAGCACGTCGAATACTTGTCAAAGCGCAAGCCGCGAAAAGGGAACAATGACCAAACGATTGCGATCCGAAGCGTGGTTCAACGACCTATCCAATCCCGGCATGACGGCGATTTATCTGGAGCGTTATTTCAACTATGGAATGACTCTTGGGGAACTTCGTTCCGGCCGTCCGATCATCGGCATTGCTCAATCGGCCAACGATCTCGCACCATGCAATCGCGCGCATCTCCATACCGTGGATCGACTGCGCGATGGCATTCGGGATGCGGGTGGCGTGCCGATGGTCTTTCCGATGCATCCTCTCCAAGAATCCACGCGACGGCCGACCGCGGCACTCGACCGGAACTTTGCCTATCTCGGATTGGTGGAGGTGCTCTTCGGGTATCCGATCGACGGCGTTATTTTTACGACTGGATGCGACAAGACAACACCTGCCGCGCTCATGGCAGCCGCGACTACCGATCTACCCTCCTTGATCTTCAATGGAGGCCCGATGCTCAACAGTGTGATCGATGGCGAACCTACCGGTGGTGGCACGATCATTTGGGAGGCTCGACGCAGACTGGGGGCTGGCGAAATCGATGAAGAAGGCTTTCTGCAGTTGCTGGCCGCTGCGACACCGAGTCTAGGCCATTGCAATGTGATGGGGACCGCATTGTCGATGAACTGCTTGGCAGAGGCCATGGGAATGGCCTTGACCGGCACCGCAGCGATTCCTGCTCCGTATCGCGAGCGAGCACAGGCCGCGCATGCTGCGGGGAAACGGATCGTCGAAATGGTCCGCGAAGATCTTCGCCCTTCGAAGATCATCAGTCGCAAATCGTTGCTCAATGCAATCGTCGTCAATACCGCAATCGGTGGCAGCACGAATTGCCCACCCCACTTGCTGGCGATCGCTCGCCATGCGGGAGTCGAACTGAATATCAAGGATTGGGAAACGAGCGGATATGACGTGCCGCTGTTGGTAAACCTGCAACCCGCAGGGCGTTATCTCGCAGAAGACTTTCAGCGAGCCGGCGGTTTGCCGAGTGTCATGAAGGAGTTGCTGCGAGCCGGGCTAATCGAGGGGGAAACGATGACGGTGACCGGCAAGACACTGCAAGAGAACATCGCTGATGCATCGTCGCCCGATGGGAACATCATTCGTTCCATAACAGAGCCGGTTCGCACTCAGGCAGGTTTTCTGGTGCTTAGCGGCAATCTATTCGATGCTGCGTTGCTCAAGACGAGTGTCATCAGCGATGCGTTTCGCGAACGATACCTCAATCGGCACCTCGATCGACCCGTCCAGGAGCAGACCTTCGAGTGTCGCGCGGTTGTGTTCGATGGCCCAGAGGATTACCACGACCGAATCAACGATCCATCGCTTGAGATAGATTCCGATACGCTGTTGGTAATTCGCGGTTGCGGAACGTTGGGATTTCCTGGGAGCGGCGAAGTGGTGAATATGCAACCTCCAGATGCGCTGCTCAAGCAAGGTATACGAGAGTTGCCGACGATGGGGGATGGCCGACAAAGCGGAACCTCGGCGAGCCCGTCGATTCTCAATGCATCTCCCGAAGCGTTTGCAGGAGGCGGCCTCGGAAAACTTCGGACCGGGGATCGCGTTCGAATCGACTTGGGTGCTCGCCGCGTCGATGCGTTAGTCGACGATTCGGAATGGGAATCTCGTTCGCCATTCGCAGATCTATCCCGGGATGAAGCCGCCGCAGATGAAGCCGCCGCAGATACAAGCGTTGGCATGTTACGAGCCAGCGCTACTCCGTGGCAGGAGTTGTATCGAAGTCACGTAGGCCAATTGCACACGGGTGGCTGCTTGGACTTCGCCTGCGAATATCGACATGTCTGTCGAACGGTACCGAGGCACAATCACTGAGCGATAGGGTCACGAAGCTCGCAGCTCCAAGTCCTCGTACCTTGCATAAGCCTGTTCCAGCGCCTGCTCGAGATCCTGCATGCGCTTTTGATCTTTGGACAACTCCGCTGGGGGTGATTTGAAGTACTCCGGTTCGCTCATGCGTTGATGGAGAGTTGCCAGTTCTGCTTCGATGTTTTCCATCTTTCCAGGCAATGCTTCGAGTTCCTGCTTTTCTTTGAAGGAGAGCTTTTTGGGAACAATCGACGCTACTTCGTTCGAGGATTTCTGGGAAGAGGTTTCAGATTTCGCGGCGTTCTTTGCGGCTTTGTTTGCATCGCCTCGTTGCCGTAACCAGTCGTCGTATCCTCCCACATATTCTTTAATGCCAGTCTCCTCAAAGACCAACATGCTGGTCACGACATGGTTCAGAAAGGTTCGATCGTGACTGACCACGAGCAACGTTCCGTCATACTCCACCAATTTCTCTTCGAGCAATTCGAGAGACTCCGCGTCGAGATCGTTCGTGGGCTCATCGAGGACGAGGAGATTCGCTGGCTGCGCGAAGAGTTTGGCAAGCAACAATCGATTGCGCTGACCACCCGAGAATTTATCGATCCTCGATCGGGCTTCTTCGGGAGTAAACAGAAACTCTTGCAGATATCCGATCACATGTTTGGTTCGCCCGCCTACGGTAACACTTGTCCTGCCAACTCCCACGTTCTCCTCAGCGGTCTTGGTCATGTCGAGCACCGCGCGGGTTTGATCGAAGTAGGCAATCTCGAGTTTCGTTCCCATCCGCACGGTGCCTGCCGAGGGGGGAATCGTTCCCAGAATCCCTTTGAGTAGAGTCGATTTTCCAACCCCATTGCGACCGAGGATGCCGATCTTGTCACCTCGAAGAATCGTCAAGTCCAACGGCGGGATGATCATGCGATCGGTGTATCCAAAGGATGCCTTTTGCATGTCGCAAACCAGCACACCGCTTCGTTCCCCCGAATCGATCGCTAGTTTCATTGTTCCCGCAGACGATTGGCGACCTGCCCGCACTCGCCGCATTTCCTCCAAACGCCGAACACGACCCTCATTGCGAGTGCGCCGGGCTTTGATGCCCGTGCGAATCCAAACCTCTTCCTGGGCGAGCCGCTTATCGAATAGGGCATCCTGCTTCTCTTGAGCCAACAATGCCTGCTCTTTTCTTTTCAAAAACGTTTCGTAGTCGCAGGACCAATCGAGCAGCTTGCCTCGGTCCACTTCCACGATACGTTTCGCGAGCTTGGTTAAAAACGACCGGTCGTGAGTCACGAACAGAAGGGTCGATGACAGGCTGGCTAAGAAACCTTCGAGCCACAGGATCGAATCGATATCGAGGTGGTTCGTCGGTTCATCGAGCAACAGCATATCGGGCGCGCTGACGAGGGCCCGTCCGATCAGTGCTCGGCGGCGGATGCCGGTCGATGACTTGAGAAAGTCGTTGGTCGCATCGAGTTGCAGTTGGTCGATCGTACGCTGGAGCATTTGATCCTTCTTCCAATGCAGTTCCGGCGATTCGAATTCCGGCGGGAACCCTTGCGCGATCACTTGTTCGAGCGTACCGGTGATTCCTTCTGGCACGTCTTGGGGCACCAACGCGATACGGGTTCCTGGTGCAAGCTCGACCGTCCCCGATTCCAGTCTTTCCAAGCCAGCGAGCAACCGCAGCAAGGTCGTTTTCCCAGCTCCGTTGCGACCCAACAGACCGATTTTGTCGCCGGGCTCGATCCGCAATGTCGCTTCGTCGAGGAGTGGTGGCCCGCGAAACCTAAGGGTTCCGTTGAGAATAGTGATCTGGGCCATGTATCGCGAGAGGAGCTAAGGAGTTTTCGAAGACGATGAATGATCGTGTACGATTCTCCAGGCTCCATCCCATTTACGCCAGACCAACGAGAAGTTTCCTTGTGCGGGCTCCTTGCGTTCCAAATTCCATCGGCCGAGCGTCAACGCTGCATCGGGGCCCAGCATTTGTGTTTCCAATTCCGAGAATCTCAGCTTTCCCATCGTCTCGCGATCCGGATAACGCTTGCGGTACCGTGCCAATGTTTCCTCCCATCCACGCGTGGTCTCGCCTCCCGAACTGAATGTCAGCTTGGGACTCTTCCAATAGGCCTCCATAAATGCATCCAGGTCCCCACGATTCCAGGCGTCCGCCTGACGATTCAAGGTAGTGTGCAATGTCTCCGGATCGTCCGCATAAACCGAGCCGACGGAGGCTCCAAAAAAGATCGCCAGGATTACGAACTTCATGCTTCTGTGGATCATGCCTGAAAACTTGCTGAGGTTCGAATGATTCGACATGGCCACCGATTTAACAAGTAGATGCGCCGAAGTTATGGATACGGCTAAAGCACGCCAAGGATGGGTTAAAACACACCCGGCAGCAGTCGATATCGGACTTTGTCCATGTATTGCCGGTAGTCCGGATCGCGTGCAAGGAGATATTCTTCGATCAAAATTCGAGGAATCTTGATCGCGTAGAGGACTCCAAACACCGCGAGGTTCCAGAAACTTGGGTTAAGGATGAAGAAACCGACATGGAGCATTACATATCCGAAGTAAATGGGATGCCGAACGAACCGGTATGGCCCTTGGGAGCAGATACCTCGATTGGCGGCGACCAATCCAAATCGTCGACCGAGTGTGATCTTGGCATAGAGTTGCATCATGAGGCCGGCAATGGTCAGAGAAGCACCGAATGCATCAAACCATTGGGGCGGGTGGGGAAACGGTCTAGCCAAAAGAGCCAGGCAGGTCGCCGTCAGTGCAATCGCCCAGTCGCGCGGGTTGAGGGTCAGTTCCTTGGCAGAGCGACGCAGCAACACCAGGACCACCATGATCGTCTCGGTGGCCAGCAGCATTGCGTCACCGATGACCACTCCATGCCCGAGCAGCAAACCGCTCGCCATGGACTTGGAGAGAGCGTTCAAGAAACTTAGGTAGAGGGCCAGAATCAGGCACTTCTCAAACCCATCAAATACCCTGGCACGCAGTGCGGGGGCAGCCCACCAGGCGGCCCATTCCGGCGAGCAAGCGAAGATAGGCTCGGAATCCGATACAGGTGCACTGGACATGGGCCCCTCGAAAATCGTCAATTACTTGGTGAAGTCGGCTTGGGTCGCCAAAAGTCCCGACTCTCCGATCGACCCTTGCAACTCTACCCGATCCTTAAAGTCTGCCCTGTTCCCCAATTAGAAATTGAGGGTTTTCGGCGATCCGTGTGAGGTCCGCGTGCGGGCTGTAGCATTGGTTCCGAGCATGCGGAAGATCCCAAGTCGACTTTCCCGGTTTTCAAATGGGATTACACTGAGGGCTTGTGAGCGTGGCGGATCGACCTTCAGACTGAGCTCGTGAAGCGATTCGCATCGAGGTTTCTCTTTATATCTATGGTCCCTTGCGGGAGGTTGAAACGGTGGCTTCAGGTAAATACGTCTTCACTAGCGAATCGGTATCGATGGGTCACCCGGACAAGTTGGCTGACCAGATTTCGGACAGCGTTTTGGATGCGCTCTTGGCTCAGGATCCCCTCAGCCGCGTCGCATGTGAAACGGTGGTCACCACAGGACTGGCATTGATCGTCGGTGAAATCACCACCAAGGCGATCGTCAACTATGCCGATGTCGTCAGGCAGGCAATCGTGGACGTGGGTTACACCGACGACGAGTGGGGAATCAACGGCAGGACCTGCAACGTCATGGTAGCGCTCGATGGTCAGAGTCCCGACATTGCCATGGGCGTGAACGAAGACTCGTCATCCGGAAAGGACATCGGCGCCGGTGACCAAGGGTTGATGTTTGGCTACGCATGCAATGACACTCCGGAGTTGATGCCTTTGCCGATTGCATTGGCCCACCGAATCACCAATCGATTGACCGAAGCTCGCTTCAACAAAGAAGTCAATTGGCTCCGGCCCGATTCGAAGAGTCAGGTCTCGGTGAAGTATGACGAGTACATGCCGATCGGTATCCACAATGTCGTTGTGTCGACGCAACATTCGCCGGATGTCACTCAGGACGAAATCCGCAAGTTCGTGATCGAAAAGATCATCAAGCCTTGCTTGCCACCGAAGTTGTTGACACCGGACATCATCTACCACATCAATCCAACCGGCCAATTTATCGTTGGGGGGCCTCATGGTGATAGCGGATTGACCGGACGCAAGATTATTGTTGACACCTACGGCGGCTGGGGCCGACACGGCGGTGGCGCATTCAGCGGCAAGGATCCTACGAAGGTTGACCGCAGCGCAGCATACATGGCGCGCCACGTTGCCAAGAATATCGTGGCGGCAGGTCTTGCCGATCGCTGCGAAGTTCAACTTGCCTACGCGATCGGCGTTAGCAAGCCGGTGAGTGTCCGTGTCGACACCCAAGATTCGGGCAAGGTTTCCGACGAGCGGATCTGCGAAGTTGTTCAGGAATTCTTCGACTTGACTCCTCGCGGAATCATCCAGTATTTGAACCTGCGTCGTCCGATTTATCGAAAGACCGCTGCGGGTGGCCACTTCGGCCGCAACGAACCGGAGTTTACTTGGGAGAGCACCGCTCGCGCTCGTGACTTGGCCCAGGCTGTCAAAGGAAATGCATTGGCAGGTGCGTAAGGTCGCAACCTCGAATCGCAACCACTTTCGACCGACGACCTTACCCTAACCATGGCTGATTCAAGTCGTCGGTCGCTCTCTATCATCTCGATCCTGAAGCTGGTATTGCTCATTGCGATACTAGCTTGGATCGTGGCGACGTTTCCCAAAAAGGATTGGGATGCCCTGGTCGCGCAGGACAAAGACTGGGGGCTGCTCTTTTGCGCATTCCTCGGTGTCCTCACGGCCCATCTGATCACTTTCCTAAGGTGGCGTACACTCGTAGCGGCCTTGGATGTTCCGCTGAAGCAACTGGATGCCATCCGTTTGGGATTCCTCGGCACGATGCTCAATATGGTAAGCGTTGGAGCGATCGGTGGAGATCTTTTCAAAGCCATCGCCGCGGCGCGAATGACTCACAAGCGACGGACCGAAGTGGTGACATCTGTCTTGGTGGATCGTGCAATTGGCCTGCTCGGATTGGTCATCGTCGCAGCTACGACGCTATACTTTGCGACGGATCTATCCACCAATCTTCAATGGATCCGGCGTGGAGCAACCGTACTCAGTGTGATCGGGCTGGGCGGACTAGCCATAATCGTGATCGCGGGTCATCGCATCCCGTTACGATGGTTCCATC
>CAYXFO010000055.1:0-15669 GCA_964464255.1 uncultured Pirellula sp. | reverse complement strand
CAAACGGGAAACGAAAGCGAAAACCGAAATCCTAAGCAAGGTTCCGAACATGCATCTCAATCCCTTGCCGTTGCGGACAGAGCTAGGCTCAGCGTTTAAGGAATAGGCACTTCCCGGCGCGAGGATGTAGCTTCGGTTTTCGATCCGCGTCAGCCCGGTTTTCGAGGGAAGGTTGGCTGAATCAATCCTTTGTTGCTACATTTGTTATAATGTTGCGGTTGACTTGGCCATTTTTGGATCCAAAACTATGAGACTCGGTCTATTGACCCAAGCATTGCGGGAATCACCTAGTTCTTCATTTCGCATTGAGATGCCATCTGGCACGCTTTTGCCAGAGCACTTTCACGTGACAGAAGTCGGTAAAGTCACCAAGGACTTCATCGATTGCGGTGGCGTTCGACGGTTAGAGCAAACGTGCGTGCTTCAGACACTGGTCGCCAACGACTTCGATCATCGGCTATCGACGGACAAGCTATTCATGATCCTCGACAAGAGTGCCGCGCTCGGGCTCGAGGAGAGCCTGGAGGTGGATGTCGAGGTTCAAGGAACCACGATCGAGATTTATCGGATTGGCGCCGCCGAGACTCGCGATGGGCACTTGCTACTGAAACTCGAGAACAAGGAGACAGCATGCCTTGCACCCGACCAATGCGGGCTGGAAGTGGTCACATTGGGGGGGAAATCCAGTTGTAGTAGCCAGTCAGGCTGTTGCTAGCCACACCGGAAGTTTCTCCCGGACGACCACAAATCGATGCCCGCCATAGCTTTTGACGATCGAAGCAATCAAATTCTTGGGCAATCTTAGGAATCGATAGGAATCTCGGAAACCGCTGTTGATCTTTTCGGCACTGGTGACATTAGCTCTTTGGAGTCTACTCAATGCCGAATTCCAATCCATCTGAAATTGTTTCGCTGATCGCCAGCCACCAGACCCGATTGCGAGGTCTGGTCAGGTGCTTGCTGGTTCGATCCTCCGACGTCGAAGACGTATTGCAGGAAGTCAATTCGGTTCTCTGGGAAAAGTCAGGCGAGTTTGAACGGGGCTCGGATTTTTGGGCTTGGGCCAGTCAAATCGCGCGTTTCAAGGCCCTCAACCACATTCGCAAATACAGCCGCGACCGACTCGTCTTCGACAATGCCTTGCTCGACGAATTGGCGGATCTCGCTTCGCAACGGCTCGCTCACATCGAGGATCGTCGACAGGCCCTCGAGCAATGCCTGAACCAATTACCACCAGCACAAAGGCAGTTGATCGATCTGCGATACACAGGCGGGCATGCGATCGATTCGATCGCGCAGATCATCGGCCGGCCTCAAGCGTCGATCTGTCAAACGCTCTATCGCATTCGCCAGTCGCTGCTCGCCTGCATCGAATCCAAGCTAGAAGCCGATGGAGGTTTGTCATGACTGCAAACCCGCGGTTTGTAGAACTGATGTCGAAATTGCTCGATGATGTTATATCCGAGGGGGAGTTGGCCGAATTGACCGCGCTCGCCAGCGCGGACCCGAACTTTCGCTCACAATTCGTCGACCACTTGCTCCTCGATACGCTCCTGCAGGAGGATCTCGGCCAGGAATCGCTGACCGCGCTGGTCGATACGGTTTCGTTGAACCCACCACCGCAGGCAAGTAAGAGTCAGGTCGTCATCAACCCTCGTCTACGTCTACCGGTTCAACGATGGGGTTGGCTCGTGGCGGCAACAATCGCGATTGCTATCCTATCCGCTTTCCTTTTCCAAAGCGACCGCATGGCAATCGCGAGTGCTACGCAACTGGTTCAAGCGGCAATCCACACGCATGCCGCTGCCATCGAACGGATCTACGTCGTCGAGATTACGCGAGGACCAACCAAAGAGTTGCAGGTCGAGTTGCCCAAGGATGTTCGAGTCGCCACGCAAGGCGATCGCTTCTGGGTACAGATGCGCGGACAACGCGAATGGACTTGGGGACGCAACGAGCAAGGGGCAATCTGGATGACGCTCGGGCCGCAGCAAGCCGTGATCGTCGAGGCGGAAGAAATGGGAATGCCGCTTCGCTATATCGGTGACCTTTACACGCTGAATCTAGAAACGTTGCTAACGAGCTTTCTCAAGTATTATCAGCTTGAATCATCCGATGGACCTGCAGGTACGACGATCATCGTCGCAAACCCGCGAAGACAGTGGAGCAATCGCCCCCTCAAGCGAGCGACAATCGAAGTAGATCGAGAGACCAAGGCAATCCGTAAACTCGTTCTCGAACGCGAGGTCGAACAGATCCAATCGGTATCCATCTTTACTTTGGTGGATTCAAGACTAGCCGATGAATCGCTTTATCGGCCTGAAGGACACCTGACCGAGCCCTACAAAATTTTTGGAACAGATACGCAACGATTTGACCGTCGTGAGCGGATCATGAATTGGTTTGGATCCCGAGCCGATCGGTGGCTCCGGAAACAAGATTCTGAACCAAAATAGAAATCGAAGAGGTGGGCAGAAAAATGAAACCATACAAAACGCGTTCCTCCTATCTTTTTGCCCGCCCATTTTTTTGTCCCTGTTTTCCCTGTTGCTTGCATTCGCGTGGGCAGAAAAATGTGAGGACAGAAAAATGAAGCAGACAAAAATCGTTCTCCCTATCTTTTTGCCCATGATCTTCTGTCCTTCAATTTCGTCCTATCCTTTGCAATCGTAGACACCCGAACTTGATATTCACCCACAAGATGCTCGAAAGTGCGGTACTACGTAGAAAACGTCGAAGGTGCGTCTCGTAATGCTCAACATCGTTTTTCCTGCAAGTGATCTCAATTGCAACTCCAGGCGCAAATTCCAGGACTGGCTACCTGCCGACGCGATTCCCTTGCCAGAATGTGTCCGTAAAACGACAGCAACTTTCTCCACCGCCCGCAAGCACAAGGATCGCCTCCTGATAGACCGATCGGGAAAGACCAGTCCCCCAGTCATTCAAAAGTGGTACGGCAATCTGTTCCAAACGCTCCATCGAGCCAGTTCCACTCCAGTCAATACGATCTATTTCGAAACTGCGGCGATCCTCCAGTTGTGTCAGAGAGTTCACGAATTGGTGCTCGACGCGATCCTTACCAAAATTGAGCAGCTTACCGTGCAACAGGTCGGTCAGCATCAAATACTGAATAAGTTGACTTTGGTGGGCCGCAGTCAACGAAGTAACGGATTTCAATTCGAACGGGCACCCACGATCAACGACGAGATCTATGTACAGTTCTTTCCGAAACCTCCCGTGCTCCAAGCAAATCTGAAACTCCTGAATCGCCCGGCTACCAAAAATTTGTTGCAAAGCAGACCGATAGGTCGATTCGTGAAAAACTCGCCCCAGTTCGTCGTGGATTTGAAAAGCATGCTGAACCAACTCGTAGGCAACCTCCCCAAAATCCGTTTGCGAGAAGCGTTGAAGCAGAACGGCTGTCGATATTGGCATACGTCGAACTCGGGCAGAAAAATGTTAGGACAGAAAAATGAAATCCTACAAAAATCGTTCGTCCTATCCTTTTGCCCGCCCATTTTTTTGTCCTTGTTTCCCCTGCTGCTTGCTTTCAGTCGGGCAGAAAAATGTTAGGACAGAAAAATGAAATCATACAAAAATCGTTCCTCCTATTTTTTTGTCCGCCCATTTTTTTGTCTATCCCTGTACCCCTTTCTCCATTGCAACCAAACTATGCCTCACACTTTCAGTAGATGGCTAATCGCGCTAGTATGCATTTCGGCTTTTCACACGACCACGAACGCATCAGAGCCACCCGTTCGCCAAGGACCGAAGCTGCTCACTCCCGGAGAGCACGGTATCGGTCGTTATGTTCCTGACTTCGAATTTACGGATCTTGAGGGAGTAACGAAGAAGCTTCACGGCGACTCCAAAAGCGAACTGACCGCCGTTGCGTTTACTAGCACCACTTGCCCAATCAGTAAGAAGTACTTGCCGACGCTTGTCGAACTTCAACGGGACTTTGCTTCTCGTGGCGTCCGGTTCATTTTGGTCAACTGCGTTGCAACCGATAAGCTCGACGAAATGAAAGCTGCGGCGTCACGCTTTGCATCGAGTGCGGAATACACCTTCGATATAGACTCACGGTTCGCAGCGCATCTTACGGCAACCAGCACGACGGACGTATTCGTACTCGATCGTTCGCACACGCTTGTCTATCACGGTGCGATCGATGACCAATACGGGTTCGGTTATTCCATGGATGCACCGCGGTATACCTATCTCCGGGATGCATTAAAAGCCGCGTTGGATCAACGTGCGATTCTGGTTTCCGCGACTGCAGCTCCGGGCTGCTTACTCGAACAGAAGCCAGTATCGCAGTCATTCTCCGATGTGACCTATCACAACCAGATTTCTCGACTTCTGCAACGGCACTGTGTCGAGTGCCATCGCGATGGTGGTGTGGGGCCCTTTGCTCTCGATACTTACGACGATGCCGTAGCTCACGCGCCCATGATTCGAGAAGTCGTCGATCGAGGCATCATGCCACCTTGGTTCGCAGCGACTGACCAAGGGCATTCGACGTCACCCTGGATCAATGATCGCTCGCTCTCGGCATCCGAGAAACAGTTACTACTCGCCTGGATAGATAACAAAACTCCGGCAGGCGATCCCAAGCAGTCGCCAGCACCCAAGACATTCGCTGATGGCTGGCTGATCGGTCAACCCGACGCGATTTTCGAGTTCGCCAAGCCCGTAAAGGTTAAAGCAACCGGCACGATGCCTTATCAAAACGTCTTGGTCGAAACCCACCTAAATCAAGATCACTGGGTTCAAGCCATCGAAGTACGGCCAGGGAATCCCAGTGTTGTCCATCACATATTGGTCTTTGTTCAAGGAACCGACGAGGAGGATGGACCTCGCGATGACGCTGCCGACGAACGGGGCGGCTACTGGGGGATCTATGTGCCCGGTAACAGCACCCTCGTTTACCCCGATGGCTATGCCAAGCGCATTCCCAAGGGTGCGAAGCTGCGCTTTCAAATGCACTACACCCCGAACGGTACCGCGACCGAGGACAGCACTCGCATTGGATTGGTCTATGCGAAAGAGGAACCGAAGCACGAGGTTCGGGTAGCAGGAGTTGTCAATCCACGATTTCAGATCCCCCCCGGAGCCGACAACCATCCCGTCGTTGGGAGCATCAAGAACATACCGACCGATGTCCAGATCTTGGCATTCCTTCCGCACATGCACTTGCGTGGAAAAGCAGCGAGATACGAATTGATCGCGGATGGTCAGACCCGAACGATGCTCGACATTCCACGCTACGACTTCAATTGGCAGTTGCTCTATCGATACGCCGAGCCGGTGAGCGTCAAGGCTGGATCGACATTGCAGTTCACCGCTTGGTACGACAACAGCAGCAACAATCCGGCCAACCCGGATCCGAACAAGGAGGTGCGCTGGGGGCCACAAACCTTCGACGAGATGCACCTGGGCTATGTCGAATACATCGTCCCGGGCGCTAAGCCCGGCGATCCCAACCCACTCAATCCACGCAATCGAATTCGCGGAGCAATCCGCAATGCATTGGGTGGCGGTGGCTCCAACCGACCGAACGTCGGCGATGCCCTCTTTCGGCAATTGGACGCCGATGGCGATGGGAGCGTCACACGCGATGAGGTCAAGGCCAAGTACACCAACAACCCCGCAGCGTCGACCACGATTTTCGATCGACTCGATACCGACAAGAATGGCTCGTTGAGCCGAGAAGAGCTCCGTAAACTGTCTGAGATGATCGGACGGTAATCGAGTCGGGCAAAAAAATGTGGGGGCAGATAAATGAGATCCAGCGAAGAGTAATCAAGAATGAAAACAACTTTGTCAACTCTGTTAGTTTCTTCGCCCATTCATTTTTTGCCAAATCAAACGCCTAGATATCAGGGCTTACCAACAATGCGTCAATCCTCGCAACCACTTCAGATAACTCGAAGTCGGAGACGCGATGAATAAACTGAACGTTCCGAGCTCTCCAGTCCACGTTGCGCAGGTGATCCGCGAGGACAACTCCCGAACTTCCATCGCCACCCTCAATCGCGACCTCAAACGCATATCCTTTTGCTTGACGCGTTGCTGGACACAGAATGCACAGGCCGGTCTTCCGATTGTAACTTTTGGGGGTAATCACAAGAGCAGGCCGACGTCCAGCTTGTTCATGGCCGGCGGTCGGATTCAGCGAAATCCAAACAAAGTCGCCTCGGTCTGGAATGTAGTTCTGCGGCTTCCGTTTCAATCGATCACCTCTCGGCCTACATCGATTCCGAAATCCGTTTCGCCGTGCAACTGGGAAGGTTTGCAATCCTTCAGTAGCGCACTGAGGCTGAGTTTGGGCGATCGATCTGGTCGCACAATGAGTTCTCCATCGCGAACACATAGGTCCACGGCAGTCCCCTCCGTAACATCCATTTGCCCCGCCAACGCATGGGGAATGCGAATCGCCAAGCTATTGCCCCATTTTTGCACCGTAGCCATCGCTCACCTCCGAAAAAATTGTAGACACATTGAATATACAACTCATCTCGAACCCAGTCAAGTCCGCGGAGACATTGTCGCATCAGGCTGCCAAATATGTGCCTATAGAAAAAAGAAATCGAATGAAGAGGAAGCAACCGTGAAAACAACGCTATCAGCCTTATTGATTTTTTTGCCCACCCATTTTTTTGCCCTTTCGCTTTTCGGCTTTGCGACTGCCGCTGACAAACCCAACATCATCATCTTTCTCGCTGACGACCTTGGTTACGCGGACATCGGAGTCAATGGATGCAAAGACATCCCGACTCCGAACATCGATTCGATCGCCTATAGTGGCGTCCGATTCACGGACGGCTATGCGACCCATCCGGTCTGCTCGCCATCGCGCGCGGCGCTGATGAGCGGCATGTACCAGCATCGGTTCGGCTTCGAGCATAACTCGGGGCCCGAACGCTTTGCGGACCCCGAGTTTGGTCTGCCGCGCGAGATCCCAACGCTCGCCGAGAAACTCAAGACCGCAGGGTACGCCACGGGGATGATCGGCAAATGGCATATCGGTTTCAAAGAAGGCTTGCGTCCCCATGAGCGAGGCTTCGATTACCATTTTGGATTCCTAAGCGGTGCCCGGTCGTATCTACCGGGCAAGAGTGATAACGATCCCATCGTTCGCAATGGCGAACCGGTGCAGACAACCAAGTATCTGTCCGACGAGTTTGCGGATGAGGCTGTCGGATTTCTCGATCGAAGCAAAGACAAACCGTTCTTGCTGTACTTTGCATTCAACGCCGTCCATGCCCCGATGGATGCAAGTCCCTATTCCGATCAGTTTGCAAACCTATCCGGCAAGCGCAAAACCTTTGCAGGGATGTTGACGGGGCTTGATCTCGCTGTTGGTCGAGTGATGGCGAAGGTGCGTGAGATGAACCAAGAAGAGAACACGTTGGTCATGTTCTACAGCGACAACGGCGGCCCGACCCAGCAGACCACTTCTCGCAACGATCCGCTTCGCGGTTTCAAGGCTCAGATGTTCGAGGGTGGAATCCGCGTTCCGTTTGTGATGCAATGGAAGGGCAAAGTCGCTGCTGGCCAAACCTATCGCGAGCCAGTGATGGGCTTTGACTGCCATGCGACGGCACTAGCCGCCGCAGGTCTAATAAAAGCGGAGCGGCGCAAGCCGCCCGGTGATGCGTCGACGGTGACACCGGAGGAATCTCGCAGTACCGCCGCGGACACATCGCGCAGACCGCTCGATGGTGTGGATCTCATCCCGTTTGTCACAGGCGAATCCAAAGGACCACCGCACGAGTCCCTCTTCTGGCGAGCGGGCGCAAACCATGCCGTGCGCATGGGAGATTGGAAACTGACTCATATTCCACAGCAGGGTGGCACGATGCTCTTCAACTTGCGCGATGACATCGGCGAACAAAACGATCTTGCTGCCAGCCAACCTGACAAGCTACGTGAGCTGCAAGCTGCCTTTGCTGAATGGGAAAAGGGGACTCAAAGGGCCAAGTGGGTTCGGCAGGATCAACGCAACGCGAGCGAAGGAGGCGAGACGAACACGCCAGCCAATCCCAATGCACCGCGCCGTCGCCAGAGCGGGGCTCGTATGGAAGAAACGTTGAAAGCCGCTGACAGCAATGGCGACGGCAAGCTTTCGCGCGAGGAATATCCCCAACCTCGAATCTTCGATGCCGTGGACAAGGACAAGGATGGTTTTGCAACGCCCGAAGAAGTACGTGCCTACTTCCAAAATCGGGCCGGCGGGCGAGATCCTAAAGATCGGTAGTCATCGGGCAGAAAAATGCGGGGGCAGAAAAATGAAATTCAGCAAAGAGGATTTAAACATGAATCGACAGTTATCAACCATGATGATCCTTTTGCTGATTCATCTTTTGGCCCCATGTTCGGCTTCCCTTGTATCGGCAGTTCACGCAACTGTTACTCGCGATGAATACGATCCACTAGCTGTCGGCGATGCCAAATCTTCGCATGTCGATTTGACGGTTAAGGATACGAAGCGAAATCGCGACATTCCGATCCGAGTCCATATGCCTGAAAACAAACAGGCTGCACCGGTAGTTCTGTTTAGCCATGGGCTCGGCGGCAATCGCGAGGGCTCGGCATTTCTCGGAAAACATTGGGCTTCGCGTGGCTACGTTGCCGTCTTTCTGCAACATCCTGGTAGCGATGACACCGTCTGGAAAGACCTGCCGATTAACCAGCGAATGTCGGCACTTAAACAAGCGGCGGGTTTGAAGGAATTTTTGTTGCGAGTTCAAGATGTTCCAGCAGTGCTCGATCAATTGGAAGATTGGAACGAAGACTCGGCCCACGCATTCGCACGGCGACTGGATCTGAATCGCGTTGGCATGTCGGGGCATTCATTCGGCGCAGTGACAACCCAAGCCGTCAGTGGCCAGAGTCCGCCAATTGGCAAAGGATTCACGGATACACGGATCAAGGCCGCAGTCATCATGAGTCCGAGCGGCCCTGCGAACGGCAATGTGAATCAAGCGTTCGGTGGCGTGAAGATTCCCTGGATGCTGCTTACTGGCACGAAAGATAGTAATCCTATTAACGGCGCCGATCCGAAAACTCGCCTCGTGGTCTTTCCCGCATTGCCGCCCGACTCCAAGTATCAATTGGTACTGAACAAAGCCGAGCATTCTGCGTTCACCGAGCGCGCTTTGCCCGGAGAAACCGAGCGACGCAACCCAAATCATCACCGTGCGATCCTGGCGGTTACCACTGCGTTCTGGGACGCCTATCTGCAGAATGATGAATCCGCCAAAAAGTGGCTCGACGGTGAATCCGTGATGAGTGTTCTCGAAAAGGAAGATGAGTGGCAAAAGAAATGATGCGTTCCTCTTCACATTTCACAAAGCCACAGCTGTACAGGGCGACAACCCACAAACTTGGCTGCGAGCGCCTCGTCCTGTTCTTTTATGCAAAATTTCATCTTTTTCCAGTGCCTCGCAAGTTTTGGAGTTGTTCCAAGACAACAACCGCTTATCAACCATAAGTCGAACTGGAAATGCACCATAGGATACCCATGAGAACACACCTGCTCCAAACATTCATCGTGGCAACCTGGGCCGCATTCGGAATAGCAACTCTTCACGCCCAATCGATTCCTTCGATCGGTCATTGCAAGGCGGCTGCCCAGTATTCCCATTCCCAGCATGGAACAGGTGTCCTTGTGATGGTTCGTGGAGAGATCGTTTTCGAAGACTATGCTCCGGGCTGGACCGCAGACAAGCCGCACTTGCTGGCCAGTGGCACAAAGAGCTTTTGTGGTGTCATGGCCGCCTGCGCAGTGCATGACGGGCTACTGACCTTGGATGAGAAAGTCGCAGAGACACTCACGGAATGGAAAGACGACCAACGCAAGTCACAGATCACCGTTCGTCAACTGCTGAGCCTATCCAGTGGTATTGAAGGAGGAGACAATGGGACCGTACCAAGTTACAAGCGGGCCGTATCGTTGGCCAATGCCACCGCGGACGCTGGCAAGAAGTTTTCGTATGGTCCGATCCCATTCCAGTGCTTCGGCGAACTGATGCGCCGGAAGCTTGAAGCCAAAGGGGAATCGGTCGAGGCGTATTTGCATCGTCGAGTGCTAGATCCTATCGGCATGAAGGTTGGCTTTTGGCGCAAAGATGCGGATGGCAATATCAACCTGCCCGCCGGCGCATTTTTAACACCGCGCGAATGGGTGAAGTTCGGCGAGTTGGTCCGACTTGGAGGGAAGTGGAATGAGACGGAGATTGTGCCGGCCGCCTTTCTTGCTGAATGCTTCAAGCCATCAACGGCTCAACCTGCGTATGGAATGACTTGGTGGCTCCTGGGGGATGGCGATGAGAGTAGCACTGAAGCGGCGAATGGTCGCGACCTGGCTCCCAAGACGAAGCGGCTAATTCAGGAACGACGCAAACTGAACTTCCAACCGCCTGCCGACACCGTGGCAGCGATGGGCAAAGGCAAGAACCGGTGCTATGTCATTCCTTCTCGCGAGATGGTTGTCATCCGCATGGGAGACAGCCAAGGTCGCGAGTTCAGCGACAATGAATTTCTTGCCAAGCTGCTGGAGACGCCATGAACACCGACAAGACCCTATTGAGCGTCACTATCTCCTTGTTGATTTTGGGCTCGATCTTCTTCGTAATCGAACGGGTCATCGCGCGCGGACGAAATCGAGCCCAGCCGATCATTCGCAGAGGCTGGCTCACCGATGTTGTCTACTGGTTTACAACAATCCTGCTGACCAAGCCGTTAGTACGGTTGATGTTGATCCTGCCGTTGAGTGTCCTGATCCTAGCGAACGTGACGTCGCTCGATGTGCTCAGGATGGGCTCGTATACAGGATTCGGCCCATTGAGCCGTCAGGCGCTCTGGCTACAAGCAGTCCAGATTTATTTGATCGTCGACTTTTGTGGCTATTGGAATCATCGCATGTTTCATAATGGCCGTTGGTGGCCATTTCATGCGGTTCATCACAGCTCGGAAGATCTCGACTGGCTCGGCAGCTTGCGCGTGCACCCAGTCAACGACCTTGTGAACAAGTTGGTCCAGGTTACACCTGTACTGCTCATGGGTTACAACCCGACGGTGACACTCAGCACTGCGCCGATCCTTACATTTTATGCGATCTTTCTGCACGCCAACGTCAACTGGGACTTTGGTCCACTGCGAAGCGTGATTGCGACTCCCGTGTTTCATCGCTGGCACCATTCGCGTGAACCTGAAGCGTGGGACAAGAACTTTGCGGGATTGCTTCCCATCTGGGATATTCTATTCGGTACCTACTACATGCCCAAAGGTCGTTGGCCGGAGAACTTCGGCATCCATGAGCCAATGCCCGGCGGCTTCCTCGCCCAGATGTGGGAGCCTTTCGGTCGGCTGATGCATTGGGAGAAGAAGGAGAACCCTTCGACATGACGACGACATTGAATCGATCCGACATTTGCTCTTTGGCTAACTTTGAAAGGAGATCCTTGGTGTCTAGATGGACAGTACTTTCTTACTCGCGTTTTTTGTTTTGTGTCGCGATTGTTTCAGCGATTCCGTCGATCGCCTGCGCCCAGGATGATTACCGCTCGTCTTACTACAAAGACGGCGAAATCCACGTGAATGTACTGGGTCAGCCTGAGGGTAAGCCCATCACGGAAGGCCACTGGGACTTTAAGCCTTCGTGGTCGATTACCGGTGACCATTTGGTTTTCTTTCGGCGGCTGAAAAACGATCCCGATGTAAGCAACTGGATAACTCAGCTCTGCATCATCAACGCCGATGGCACTGGGTTTCATCCGCTCTCGGATGGAACCTACACCGATTTCAATCCGACATGGACTCGCGATGGCAAGAACACGCCTGTGTGGAACCGTAAGAATCCGAAGGGTGGCTACTGCATCATGGCGAGCAAGATTGGCGGAAAGCCTGGCGAAGAGATCCCGCTGACCGATCCGAGTTACCATGCCTGGGTTCATTCCGCGGTGCGAGATGGCCGACTGTTCGTTTCCGCGATTCCGCCCAAACTCGGTTATGGCCACTACCTGATGACACCGAATCCCGGCGGCGAGCCGACCTTCGAGCGTGTCACCTGCGAACTGGCAGCGACTGGTAGCCTCGATCGGGTCAGCATATCTCCCGATGAGGCGAAGATCTGCTTCGACTACCAGCCCGGCAAGAAGAACGAGATGCCAGGTCGCACGCTCTACGTCGCTGACTTCGATGTAAAGAGCCGCACGATCACCAACGCCCGGCCCTTCGCCAATGCCGAGCGAAAGCAAGTCTGGTTCGATTATCCTCGCTGGACCAAAGGTGGCGACGCAATCGTCTATCATGCCGGCGGCAAGTTGTTTCTCTACACGTTGTCGGGCGGTTCAACGAAACAGGTCTCGACCGATGATAAAGCGGATTATCGCTATCCGCATGGAGAGGCGACGCCGAACTGATGATGAAGACACTATTCTCATTGCTCCTGCTGCTAACTCTCGTGAGCCACACTTTCGCTCAATCCGCTGGCAAGGCTGACGACGCATCCAATTCAGACGCAGTACCGGATCATCGTGAGGCGGTCGTCCCAACCATTCCTTTTGTGGACCTAGAGTCGCCATCGGCTTTGGATCGCTATCGGCTGTGGGTGACAGACGACGTCGATGCGAACTTGCAGAGCCTGGATGTGTATGCACCCGCAAAAGGCAGTGAATATCCTATTGTCGTTTGGTTGCACGGCGGCGTGCGTAGAGGAAAAGATTCGAGTCTGCGGAAAGAATCATTCGCTATCTCGGGGTTCAATGGCATCAGCCTCACTGCAGATGAGGGCCGGGTCGACAAGAAAATCTCTGCCACAATCAAGGGTTGGAAATTGCCATCCCTCGTGGATGTTCTCCGTCGGCGGAAACCTTTCGACAAAATGTTCCGCTGCCTTTCTCATCACTTCCGACACCGACCAGTCCTTCTGTTCCGCGATTTCCTTCAATCGCCGGTACAGAGGGTCTGGGAACTGAATTTGGGTTCGAATCATGATGTCAGATATACATTGCCGTCACTTTGATGTCAAATTCACAGCGCGAGCGATCGCAGGGATCTTTCTTGTTGCGATTTTTCCGCATGCTGTCAGGGCCCAGGATTCGCTCTATGCTGCCGTTGGCCCGCACAAGGTCATCACTGTCGCCACCGTCACGCTTAAAGACAAGCCTCGCGGCAAGACGATCGAAGCTCTTGTGCGTTATCCCAACAGCGCAGGACCATTCCCCCTGATCGTGTTTAGCCACGGTTCGATGTCGAACAAGGAGACGTTCGGTCCCGCCAGCGAGCACTGGGCAAGCCACGGTTACATTGTCATCCATCCGAACCACGCTGATGCACGAAGCCGCACCGAGGCTGGCAGTAGCGATGCGGGTAATCGTGATCGAACAAAATCCTTCAACACGAGGAATCGTCGCGGAGAGGGACTGGTGATCGGCGGTTTTGGAGGTGCCGGGGCCAACACGGGCCGGATAGAGCGGATCAAGGATATCACCAGCGTGCTCGATTCGCTCGACCAGATCGAAACGCAGGTTCCAGCACTCAAGGGGAAACTCAATCGGAACGCGATCGCTGTCGCGGGGCATTCATTCGGTGCGTACGTTGCACAGTGCCATGGGGGTGTTAGAACACTCGTGGATGGCAAGCTCGTGGATCTATCCGATCCAAGGGTGAAATGCGTCGTGCCGATCTCGGCGCAGGGCGAAAGCCAGAGCTATGGCCTGACGGCTGAAAGCTGGAGTGAGGCCCGCACGCCCGCGATGCACATTACCGGCACGCGCGACCGATCCGCACCCGACCGGCCCGGCGGGCAAATGGGTGACGTGAGCACCAAGGTCGTCCCCTTCGAACGAAGTCCCGCTGGCGGCAAGTACCTGCTGATCATCGAAGGAGCAACGCATATCTCCTTCGGTGGCCGACTAAGCAACCTGCGAGGCGGAGTTGACGCTGCCACCCTTACGAAATCCGTCAGCCTAGCTTTCCTCGATGCCAATCTCAAGCAGGACGAAAAAGCGCGAGCATGGCTCGATGGGCAAGCCTCCACGAACTGGCTCGGTACGCAGGCTAAACTGCAACGAAAGCCTTAGTAGCGGATACGGACAATCCAACCGCAGTTTTGACCTAAACGAACGAGAAAGACATGTTACTTAGCTTTCGCATGTTAACTACTCTGCTCGCTTTTGCGACGAGCGTCTTGTTGTGCGGTCCATTGTCGGCTCAATCGATCGCCGATCGCTTTAAACAACTCGATCGAGATGGTGATGGGAAACTGAATGCATCCGAAGCGGGGACGCTGGGCTTTTTCAAAGCGTCCGACTCGAATCGCGATGGTTTCGTAACACTGGCAGAAGCAGAAGCCTTTGCGAAAAAGTCGTCAGCGCCGCCCGCAGCGAATCCCAATCGCAGCACCAACTCCAATCGCAACGCCGGAATGGAGGGAGATGGCGCAGCGCCCGTATTTCATTGGCCTGTTCGACCGATCGAGATTCCGGAGTCGGATTCCCCGGTTCAATCGTTCGAAGCGCAGGGAACCGACGGCAGAAACCTGCGTGCTTGGTGGCGCAAACCTGCGGGCGACGGCCCATTTTCGACGATCGTATTTATCCACGGAGGATTGAAACAATTTCCGGATGAGAGCCTGCGAGTGCACCTGACGGACAACCCGGTGATTACCCACTTTCTTTCGAAAGGCTATGCGGTGGTGATGGCTACCTTCCGCACGTATGAGCAAGATGTTCAATCGCGAGAGCCGATCGAAGACATCCGCGCGATCCTCAGGCAAACCGCAAAGCTTCCACAGGTCGATTCCCGAAGGATCGCGCTCTATGGTGGAAGCGGCGGAGGAAGCATTGCGCTGGAACTGGGCGGCGATCCGGAAGTGCGCGCGATCGTCGCCGGAGAACCGGCGACGGTGATTTTCACCGGCATGCTTACCACCGGCGAATACGGTCCTCGCTTGGAAATGATGGCCGATCCGGAGAAACACTTCACACCTGCATTGCGAGCGAAGACGAGAGAGAAACTAAAGTCCATCCGCGTACCGGTGATGATCCTGCACGGCGATCGGCACGATCTGGTTAAATTGAACAAGCCTCTTTTCTTGCCTCTCATGCAAGAAGCGGCCATCGACGTCGAGTACGTGGAATACGCCGGCTTCGGCCATGGTTTCTATTTCGGCGGTGGGGACGATCGATGGGGAAAAGGAGCCGACGAAGCGGTTGTTGAAAAGGTTGTTGAAGATGTAAGCGCGTTCCTGTCTGCCGCAATGAGCATACCACCAGAATAAGCCCCAACAGATCCATGAATAACAACCGAACGATCGTACGCGTAGCAATTAGTCTGCTGATCCTCTCCATATACTTCGTGATGGGCTCTGGCTTGCTCAGCCACGCTCAAGAACCTGAATCGACCAGTAGGCTTGCATCAGGCGATCACACGAGGAACCTCCGATTCGGAGAACGAGATCGACGGTATCTGATCCATATCCCCAAGTCTTACGCTGCGAGCAACCCCACGCCGGTAGTCTTGGTATTTCATGGCGGTGGCGGTAACCCGGAGGGGATGATCAAGCTTTGCGGGATGAACGCGAAGTCCGATCAAGCGGGATTCATCGTCGTGTACCCGTTCGGAACAGGGAGATTAGAAGACAGCCTTCTCAGCTTC